>WQXC01000056.1 GCA_009785045.1 Treponema sp.
AAGAAGAGTCTAATAAGAAAAAAAAAAATAATGTGTAAAAAAAATTTTTAAAAAAAAAATTTTAATTTTTGTAATTTTTTTAAAAATAAGAAAGGGGGGGGGGGGGGGGGTCTTTTACATTATCACGCCGGAAATCGAGATTTTTATTTTCAATTAGGGCAGACAACTTCATCATCATGTATTGTTACACATAATAGGTTTTTTTACCAGTGGGTATAGTATTAATATTTGATTAATTAAAAACAAAGCGCTTGATATTTTTCTGGTAATCAGATATTCTGCTCTTGTATATTTCAAAGGAAGTGGGGTGCCGGACTGGAATTATAATTCCGTGTTCGAATTCCCCCGCTAACCCGTAACTGTAATTGGGAAGATTCTGTCACGAACTTTAATTCGATGGCGACCACTGGTTAAAACCGGGAAGGTCGGCAGGAAAATTGCCCATAAGTCAGGAAACTTTGGTATGCGGTGACTCTGTATGGGGTCAATCATTTTTTCCAAGCTTCGAGGAAGAGCCTGTGAAAAGTCGCGCATTAAAAATGCAATCTACCTGTCAGAATTTTGACTTTCTCGTCTTTTCTCCGAAAGGAGTGTTTTATGTTTAGTTTAAGGATTCTTAAAAAAAGGGGTGTTAGCTGTGTCTTGGCGCTGGTGTTAGGTGCAAGTTTATTGTTTATGGGCTGTCCGCCGGATCCGGATGATGAGGACTTAACATCATTATTGCACGGCACATGGATTAGTCAATTTGATGAAAAGTTTGTTATAGACTTAAACAACAATACGATTCAGCATGATTATATTGGAAATTATCCAGATTTTTGTTTTAGCGGAACCATTCATGAAATTGTAAAGTTAACTAATAACGGTTCTGCCGGGATTATTTTTATTGAATATACAAATAAAGCCGGTTGGTGGGGCACAGGAGATGGTAATTTTACGGGTGTATACTATAATAATCTAACAGATACTACAATTGTAATAGCCAACGCTTCTGAAGAATTTCCTCCAGGTGAATATATAACACCTACAACTACAACTCTTGCTGCTGCAAAAGCCAGATTCACAGAAGGCACAATATATGATTATTTTCAATGGACATCTCCATGTATAAAACAATAAAACTTTTTGCTGCTTTTCTGCTATTGTTCTCCGCAGGCATATATTGCCAGGATTCATTCTCAGACGATGACTACTTTTTTGCAAACAACGAAGGTATCACGGTTGTGGGTACAGTGCAGACAAGCCAGCAGATAGCGATTATTGAAAAAGATGATATAGAAAACCGCGGCGCCGGCGACATTGTAAATCTCTTGCAGGAAACGCTTGGGTTAAATATTGTCCGCTACGGCGCTTACGGAAACCAGGCAGGCGTTAATCTTCGCGGGTTTGATTCAAAACGAATCGCCTTTTTGATAAACGGAGTTCCGGTAAATTCTTCGATGGACGGCAAATTTGACATTAGCCAGATCGATCTTAATTCGATTGAACGTATAGAAGTGGTTTACGGCGGCTCTGATTCAAAATACAATGTGTCCGGCGCATTCGGCGGATTAATCAATATTATTACAATTAAAAAACAGGAACAGGGATTACGGATTACAGCTTCTGTATCAAATACTTCTGCAAAACCCGGCGTTTACAGAGACAGAAGCGGCGAGACACAGGAACCGCATTGGGAAGACCTTGTTGATACTCAAAATTATTCCCTCTTTGCGGTTTACGGCAGTGATGTTTTTTCGTTATCTGCAAATGTTTTTGCAAACCGGGCAGAAAATCATTTTATTTTTACGGATCGGATAGACAGGGTTCGCCGCAAAGATAATAACGAAGTATGGGATACCGGAGCAGGACTTTCGCTTGTTTATGAATTACCAGACCTTACAAAATTAATTTCATCTTCAAACATTTATTATAGTGACAGGAATTTTCCCGTATCCGGTTTTTCCAGCAGAATCGGGAATCAGCAGGATTTTTCTGCGCGCCAAAACTTTATGATTGATAAACCAAGAGCTTTTCACGATGACCTTGCTGCGGAATTTTCACTTTCGTGGCAGTTCCAAAAGCAGGACTATACATCTCCTGCAAATGCAGTTTCGCAGCATAATCAAAACAATCTTATAGTTATAAACCGGTGGAACTGGTTTTCGTCGGACAGGCTTACTCTTAGAAGCGGAGTTGATTACAGTTTTATTCATCTTGATTCAACAGAAACAGGAGATCGCAGCCGGCACGACAGCGGTATTTATTTGACGGCAGAGTTTTTTCCAACAGAAACATTCCTTGTAATCCCATCATCAAAAGTGATTTTCACAAGTACTGGTTCATCTAATATCGCAGTGATTCCAAAACTGGGCTTTCTTTGGAATGTTACAGACAACTTCACTATTAAAAATAATTATTTTCGCAGTTTTAAATTTCCGGATTTTGAAGAACTTTTCTGGAATAGCGGAGGCGGCAGCGCCATGTCTGGTGTTGGCAACCCCGATTTACGCCCGGAAGACGGATGGGGTGCGGATCTAAGCATCGCATGGCGTTTAACAAAACAAATGCAAATGGAAACTGTTTTGTTTACGCAGTGGATAAAAGATTCGATTCATTGGTTTTCCGGAGCTGGAGGGATCTGGCGGCCGGAAAATGTCGGGGAAGCGGTTCTCTTTGGCCTGGAAAACAATATTAAATTGCAAATTCCTGTTTCGGCAGGACCAATAAAAAAAATATCTCCTTCGCTGTCATATAAATATCTTTTAAGTTATCTGCTTAGTTACGGCTACACTTTTGAATCAAATAAACGAATACCGTACAACCCGGAACATACTGTTGACGGCTCTGTGGAAATATCGTGGGAAAGCGGCTCGTTTACCGTTAGCGCCCACTATGAAAGCCTTCGTTTCCATGACACTGCAAACCTTACAATACTTAAGCCTGTGTTTTTACTTAATGCAGGGTTTAATCAAAAAGCCGGAGAACATCTTATTTTCTTTGGTACGCTCAGAAATATACTTAACACATCTTACGAATCATTTTATGATTATCCCATGCCGGGGATTACGCTTACCCTTGGCGTGCGGATGACACTGGAGTTCAAATGAAAACTGTATGTAATAGTAGAAAAGTGAATCTGTGTGCGGAAAATGACCCCCTGAACGGAGTATATTCCTGGAGTGAAGGGGGCGGGTTTCCGCACACAAGTAAAATATTTTTTTTATGTTTAATAATAATTATATTATCCCCAAGCTGTGGTGCGGCCAAGGGTAAGGAAATAATCGACAGGACGGGAAGGTCAGTTGTCATCACCGGTGACATTAACCGCATTGTGTCTACTGCGCCGTCAAACACAGAAATAATCGTTGACCTTGGGCAGGCGTTTAGGCTTGTTGCCATCGACAAACATTCGGAAAACATCGCAGGCATTCCTTCTAATCTGCCGCTGCTGGATTTTTTCTACCCGGACGCAGAAGTGATAATAAATCTTAAGCCGGATATAATTATTGCGAGCGGGCATAATCCTACCGGCAGCGGCGAAGACCCGTTTCGCCTGCTGCGCGAGATGGGAATCCCCGTGGTTTACATCTCTATGAGCAAAAGTATCCAGGATATTTATGATGATATAACGTTCATTGCGGAACTACTGCAGGCGGGGTTAGAGGGCGAGGAACTTATCACTACGATGAAAGAACAAATTGCGCAAATAACGAAAGCAGCGCAGCAAACAGCGTCGCAGTATACTGCGGGACAGGAAAAACCAACGGTTTACTTTGAAATCTCTGCTGCGCCATTAATGATGACTTTTGGAAAAGATAGTTTTATTAACGACATGATTTCCATAATTGGCGCGCGGAATATTTTTGAAAATGAAAACTGGCTTGTAACTCCGGGAGCCGAAGCGGTTATCAGCCGTAACCCTGATGTTATTTTTACAAATGTGAATTATATTGATGATCCAATCAGAGAAATAAAGATTCGTCCGGGTTTTAATCATATTAATGCGGTTATTAACGATCGTGTTTATTACATTGATAATGATTCTTCGTCAAGGACTTCGGCGCGTATTGTGCTGGCGTTAAAACAAATGAATGAATTAATTTATCCGCGGATTAACGCGGAATAGCGCGGAGAGGAATGAAGGAAAGAAAGCGGATTATTGTTAGCGTTATCATCTCGTTGTTTATAATTGTTGCGGCGGCGTCTTTGGGCAGCTCTGGTATCAGTTTTGGCGAAACAGTATTTATAACGCTGCACAAAGCTTTCGGTTTGCCGCTGTCAGAAAACATCGCGCCGCAGAATGTTTCAATCGTGTGGCTCCTTCGCCTTCCGCGGGTTCTGCTTGCATTCCTTGTCGGCGGCGCACTTGCGATAAGCGGCGCTGTATGCCAATCCATCCTGCGAAACCCGCTTGCTTCTCCCTACATTCTCGGCGTATCGTCAGGCGCATCCCTTGGAGCGGGAATAATAATTATAAGCGGCATTACCCTGCCCTTGCTTGGCGGCTTTTCGCTGCCGTTAACAGGTTTTGTATTTGGGCTTTTAACGGTTTTCTTTGTCGCTTCTTTTTCATCGCGAATTGATAAATCAATGTCAAATAACACAATAATTTTATGCGGTATGGTGCTATCGCTCTTTTTAAACGCGCTGCTTACAACTCTTAGCGCAGTTTTTTCCGACGATCTTAGGCGTATAGTTCTCTGGCAAATGGGCAGTTTCGCAATGCGCGGCTGGACATATGTTGGCCTGCTGCTGCCGTTCCTGATAATCGGGACAGCCGGGATTTTTATTTACACAAAAGAAATGGATATCTTAAGTTTTGGCGATGAGCAGGCAAAATCCGCAGGTGTGGAAACCAGTTCGCTTCGAAAAAAACTACTCGCTCTTTGCGCAGTGCTTACAGGCGCTGCCGTCGCTCTTAGCGGTGTTATCGGTTTTGTAGATTTAATCGCTCCTCATGCGGCGCGCCGAATCACAGGAGCACGCCACAGGCACCTTATACCCATGTCGTTCCTTCTTGGCGGTTCACTCATGGTGTGCGCTGACCTTGCAGCAAGAACATTAATTTCACCATCGGAACTGCCGGTGGGAGCAATTACCGCTCTTATCGGCGCGCCTTTCTTTGCCTGGGTATATTTTCGGAGGCGCTCATGTTAATTGTCAAAGATTTATACGCTGGGTATGACGGCAAAGATGTTATATTTGACATTAACTTTCAGGTAAGCGCTGGCGAAAGCCTTTGTGTGCTTGGTCCGAATAGCTGCGGCAAAAGCACTTTATTAAAATCATTGGCACGAATTATCGATTATCGCGGTGATGTTTTAATAAACGAACAAAATTCATCTACTATTCCGCGAAAAGAACTTGCAAAAAAAATTGCGCTGTTAAGCCAAAGCGCACAGGTTTTTTTTCCATACACTGTTTACGAAACAGTTTCCATGGGACGTTATGCCTACTCTCAGGGTTTTTTAAAAAATCTTTCTTCCGAAGACAAAGATACAATCGAAGATATTTTAAAAAAACTTGATATATGGGACATTAAGGATCGATTGATCGACGAATTGTCTGGCGGAACATTGCAAAGGGTTTTCCTTGCAAGAACTCTCGTGCAGACTCCCGACCTTATTCTGCTTGATGAACCTGCAAATCACCTTGATTTAAAACATCAAATTGAACTTCTTAAGTTTCTAAAAAAATGGGTTAACGAAAAAAATAAAACTCTAATCGGCGTATTTCACGATCTAAATCTTGCCCGTCAATTCGGAGACATAGCAATAATTCTTAACAATGGCAAAATAGCCGCAAACGGGAAAATAAACGAAGTGTTAAACAGCAAGGTATTAAATGATGTATATGGGATTGATATACAGGGCTTTATGAAAGAATCATTAAAAAACTGGGATTAATTAATTTCTGCATATATGGTATAATCTGAACATGTTGATATACAATTATTAAGGAGTATTAAAATGAAAAAATATCTATTTGGAATTAGTATTATGTTACTGTTGGTTTGTTTCTTTTTTACAACCTGCAATACAACAGGCAGACAAACCGAAGCAGAAAGGGTTAGCGAATTAACAGCGGCTGTAAAGGCAGCAGGCGGAGATGTTTTTTCTGGCGACAGCAAAGGTAACCAACAATTACCGGAAACGCCTTATGGTTATGAAATCTGGAGTAACGGCGCAAGCACAAACAACAGGCTTTTTTGGTACGGACCTTACGAAAAAGGCGGCGCTGCATTCAGGGCTGAATGGAGATATTCCGGTAACTTTCTTGGACGCGTGGGATATTACTGGAACGAAGGAAAACCCTATACTGCTTACGATAATGTATTCTGCGACTTTGAATTTACAAGATCGCCTAACGGTACAGGCGGAAATTTTTCGTATATAGGAATTTACGGCTGGACAAGAAATCCGTTAATCGAATGGTATATTTCCGAAGACTGGTTTGGCGGCGGAATAATGGGCGCGCACAATATCGGCGGCGGAGCGCGTAAAGTTGGAGAGTTTACCGTAGACGGATCTGTATATTTTATTTTCAGGGCTACAAGGCCTACAGGCTCTCCAAGTATTGATGGCCCCAGATCCTTTGACCAGTTTATCAGCATTCGCCAGTCACGCCGTCAATCAGGAACTATTTCCATTACCGAACATTTTAAAGAATGGGAAAAACTAGGAATGAAGCTGGGCACTAATATGTACGAGGCAAAATTTCTTGTTGAAGCAGGCGACGGCATAGGCTGGTTCGATGCATCTTACCTTAGTTTCTACATGAAGAAAGACGGCGAAGAATAGTTAAGATTTCTTTACAATTTTTCCCCAGGTGTCGCGAAGGCCAACGGTTCTGTTGAACACGAGCTTGTTGCCGTCTGCAGATGAATCAGGATCACGGACAAAGTAACCAAGCCGCTCGAACTGGACGGGTTTGCCCTGCGCTGCATTTGCAACCGCAGGTTCACCCCATGCATTTTCAATAACTTCAAGAGAATCGTGGTTAAAGAAATCGGTAAAATCGCTTAAACTTCCGTCCGCGCGATTTTTAACATCCGTGGGACGTTCAACATTAAACAAATAATCGTAAAGACGCACTTCCATGGGTACCGCATTCGCTGCACAAACCCAATGAATCGTACCTTTTACTTTTTTATTATCAGGAGCATTTCCGCCTTTTGTTCCGGGATCATATGTGCAGCGAACGGCTGTAATGTTTCCGGCGCTGTCTCTGTCAAAACCGGTGCAGGTAACGATATACGCATAACGCAGGCGCACCGAGTTGCCGGGAAAAAGCCGGAAATATTTTGGCGGCGGAGCTTCTTCAAAGTCATCCCGCTCTATCCACAATTCACGCGAAAACGGCACACGGCGGATTCCTGCGGATTCATCTTCCGGGTTGTTTACAGCTTCAAGTTCTTCGGTACTGTTTTCAGGATAATTTTCGATAATTAATTTCAACGGACGCAGTACAGCCATTACACGGGCTGCTCGTTTGTTTAAATCTTCGCGAAGGCAGTATTCAAGGAAAGCAATGTCTACCATGCTGTCTGTTTTGGCAATACCAATCTGCGAAACAAAGCTGCGGATTGCTTCCGGCGTGTATCCGCGGCGGCGTAATCCTGCAATTGTCGGCATTCTTGGATCGTCCCAGCCGGAAACATACTTTTCCTGCACAAGTTTTAACAGCCAGCGTTTGCTCATAACAGTGTAAGACAAGTTAAGGCGCGCAAACTCTATCTGGCGTGACGGAAAAACTTCGGCTTCCTTTATAAACCAGTCGTATAATGGACGGTGTATTTCGTATTCCAGAGAACAAAGCGAATGTGTTATCCCCTCTTTTGCGTCAGAAAGCGGATGCTGAAAATCATACATGGGATAAATGCACCAGGTATCGCCTGTACGGTAATGATGTTCGCGGCGGATACGGTACATTACAGGATCGCGCATAACAAGGTTAGGATGAGCCATATCGATTTTTGCACGCAGTGTCCTTGCGCCGTCTGGGTATTCGCCTGCGCGCATTCTGGCAAACAGGTCAAGATTTTCTTCTACAGAACGATCTCTGTAAGGGCTGTTTCTGCCGGGCGGAGTATCGGTAATATTATTTTTATCTGCAACTGCAGTGCCGCGGTACTCCCGTATTTCTTCATCAGTCAGATCATCAACATAAGCGCTTCCTTTTTTGATAATCTTTACAGCCATGTCATAAAGGAATTCGTAATAATCAGAAGCATAAAATTCCCTGTCTTCCCAGTCGTATCCCATCCATTTAACATCACGCTTGATTGCCTCAACATACGAGATGTCTTCTTTCTCCGGGTTCGTATCATCAAAGCGAAGGTTGCACTTGCCGCCAAAACGTTCTGCCATGATAAAGTCGATATAAAATGCCTTGCAGTGCCCGATGTGCAGCCAGCCGTTCGGTTCCGGCGGAAATCGCGTATGCACATAACTAAAACGTTTATTAAAAAGGTCTTCTTTAATAAATTCGCTGATAAAATCAGAGCCTGTATTTTCGGAGTTAGTCATTTTGTATTCCTTATAAATCAAAAATTTGTCAAATAACAAAGGCCAAGGAGCAAAACAGCCCATAGTGTTTTGTCGCTCTTGTCTACGTTTTTATCATTCAATTCATTCAACAATTCAAGCTTGCCGCTGTACCACCAAAAGAGTCCCATCTGCGCATCAATGCGGAATGTGTATTCTGTAAAGTCATCTTTCTCGCTTTGTGCGCCAAAAAAAAGATACGCAAGTTCATCAAGGATGTCACTGAACTCATTTATGGCTTTTATATTATCTGCCTGCCCGATTGTCGACATGAATAACGGTATTTCGTCCTGCAGTTTTCCCTTGCGGTTTTCATCGGATTTATCGACCCATGTTTTTTTTATTAAAAGGTCCAGATTGTTCTGAAACTGCTCCAGAAATATCCGCAACTCGCCGCTGCTTTTATCCATCGCGAGCAAGCGCTGATATTCAATGCCGATTCCAAGGGCTTTGGAGAAATCACCGGCGGCTTTTAAATCTGGTTTTTGTCCCCTAGTGAATCCGTCCCTGGGAAAGAGGCGTTCTGCCGCTTTACGGTAGTCGCCGGGCATTGTGATATTAAGCGATGTCTGACCTCTATACATAACCACTAGATTGATAAGAATTTAAGAAATAGTCAAGGCAGTAGAAATGCATGCCGGTTTATTTTTTAAGATATGCCTTAACTGCATTTGCCGTGGAGGGGAAGGCGAACTGGGAAAAATCGATTTCGTGAGGTTTCAGGAAACGTACAGCGGATATTTCGGCTTCTTCAAGGCGCAGGTCTTCCGGTTTTAAACCGGGAGCGCGAACAACAAAATACATATCGCATGTGTTGTAATTTATACCTTTATACTCGTACACATTGGAAAATGATGCAAACATTTCCGGAGGCTCAGGCGGTGTCCAGCCGATCTCTTCTTCCAGTTCACGGCAGAGCCCTTCGATAACGCCTTCGCCTATGTCAACAAAGCCGCCGGGTAAATCAAGCTTGCCAATTGCAGGCTCCTTGCCGCGGACAAGAAAAACAAGCCTATCTGATGAACTATCCGGCACAACAATTAAACAACCTGTTGCGGCAGCGATGTTATGGTAATAAACAAAACCGCAGTCCGGGCATTTAAAAAGCTTGCCTTCGCTAAAAGTGATTTTTTTTGACGCGCAAGCCGGGCAATAATTGAACATATGACATTATACATGGTGTCAGTCACCTACGCTAGATATAGCGTCGGGCAAACAAGGACTACGCTGTAAATAGTATAGGTGACTGACACCAGTCAAAAAAAATGCTATAATAAAAATATGGAAACACAATGCACATTAAAAGTAAGAACATACGAATGCGACAGCTATAATCATGTTAATAACGCAAATTACCTTAATTATCTGGAATATGCGCGTTATGAGTTTTTAAAGGACATCGGTTTTAATTACGAAGGAGCATTCAAAGCAGGTTACGGAACATATATTTCCCGCATAGAAATCGATTACAAAAGACCGGCATTTACCGATGATACGCTTCTTATAAAATCAAAACCGCTAAAAATGGGAGCTGTCAGCGGTACAATCTCCCAGGAAATTTGGCGCGGAGAGGATTTAATAATCGCAGCAAAAGTTACATGGGCGTTTGTAGATTCAAGAGGAATGCCGACAAAAATTCCTGCAGAGTTTGATGTGCCGGGATTAAAGCCGTAAATTAAACCACGCTTGTTTTTAATTTTCGCTCTTTTTCAGAACGGCTGATTGCAAGTTCAATTAGCCTTGTAATAAGGTCGGTGTACGAAATACCGCTTGATTCCCACATTTTTGGATACATACTAATTTTGGTAAAACCTGGCATTGTGTTTATCTCGTTTACGATTATTTCACCGTTGGACTTTAAAAAGAAATCTACCCGCGAAAGCCCTTCGCAGCACAATACCCTAAAAACTTTTACGGCAAGTTCCTGAACGCGTTTTATTGCTGCATTATCAAGTTTAGCGGGTATTTCAAGCGCCGCGCCGTTGTCATCAAGATATTTGGCATCGTAAGAATAAAAGTCATGCGATGGAATAATTTCTCCTGGTAAAGATGCAACAGGATCCTCGTTGCCAAGCACCGCGCACTCAATCTCGCGCCCCGGTATGAATTCCTCTATAATAATTTTTGAATCATATAAAAATGCGTTTTTAATTGCTGTTTTATATTCTTCTTCATTGTTAAC
>WQXC01000057.1 GCA_009785045.1 Treponema sp.
ATTGAACTTGAACGCCTGTATTTCCGGCTAAGCGGTGAGTACACAAACTTTGACGGCGGTCTTTTCCGCCTGCCGTTTGGATACGGTCAAATTTTCGGGCCATCGGACTTTCTTAATCCCAGAAATCCGCTAAAGCCTGATGCGCGTCCGCGCGGCATACTTGGCACTGCTCTTACCTGGTTTCCAAACGACGATCTTAAGCTGCTTGGATTTTTATCCGCACCCCGCGATCCGTTTTCCAACGAAGGCAAAGGAGCAATCGCCGGGCTATCGCTGGATAATCATTGGGACAAAGCGAGTATTCAGGCACTGTATTCATTTGAAACACCTAACACAGGATCCGGTTATGGTATTCACCGTGTTGGACTTTCGCTCAAAGCAGATATAGAAATTGGCATTGTTATAGATACATTGTATACATATGACCACGAAATAGGCACAGAGCTAAACGGACTTTCATTCAGCGCAGGCGCAGACTATTCATTCCTAAACGGCGACCTGATTGTGCTTGCAGAATATTTATATAACGGTGAAAAATCTTCAACTGCACAAAGCGAAAAAAATATTTTAGGTTTTCCTAACAGACATTACTTATACACAGGACTCACATGGCGTCTGAGCGATTATACAAACTTAAGTACAGCTTTACTAACAAGCTTTAAAGAAATTACCTATACGCCGGTTATTTCTCTGAACCATGAACTTTTTCAGGGTGCATTATTAATTGTTTCTGTGCAGGCGCCGTTTGACAATGATACATTTTACGGCGTATTTTGCACTGCAAAAATAAGGCTGCGGTTTTAATATTACGGGATTCTGCACTGTACGCACTTTGCCGGTAAGTGTATAATAGTAAATATGAAAATCGATAAAAAAATACTTGGAATACTTTCCAATGGTAAAAAAGCAAAGTTATGGACCCTCAGCGCAGGGGATTTAAAATTTTCATTAACTAATTTTGGAGCAGCATGGACAAGCCTTATTGTTCCTTCACAAAACGGCAATAAAGACGATGTGCTGCTGGGTTATTCCGGGCTGGAAGGATATTTAAGTAATGAACCGTATATCGGCGTAACTGTAGGACGTTTTGCAAACCGGATAAAAAACGCAGCTTTTAACCTGCATGGAAAAAAATGCAATCTTCAGGCAAACGACGGAAAAAATTCACTTCATTCCGGGCCGCGCGGCTTTGATAAACTTTTATGGAAAGCGGAGAGCTACGAAGAAGATGACGGCGTTTTTGTCCGCTTCGAACTTGAGAGCCCGGACGGCGACTGCGGATTTCCCGGAAAATTAAAAGCAGTTGTAATTTACGGACTTACAAAGTCAAACGAAATAATCTGCGATTACAGCGCAAAGGTCGATAAAATGTGCCCTGTAAATCTTACAAATCATGCATATTTTAATTTAACCGGAGAAGGGAAGGGTAACATTCTTTCCCATGAAGCGCTTATTCATTCTTCGTCCTATGTTCAGGTAGATAAACAAGGCATTCCCACAGGTCGCCTCGTACCGGTTGCCGGTACCGGCTTTGATTTTAGATCCCGCCGTATTATCCAAAAAGAAAGTTTCTTAAAATCATTTAAAGGTTATGATCATTGTTTTGCAGTCGACGGAGAAAACGGCAAACTGCGCCCCTGCGCCGAAGTTTATGATCCTGTTTCCGGCAGGTTAATGAAAGTATCAACAACACAGCCGGGTGTTCAGTTTTATACAGGTAACTATTTAAAAAATGTAACAGGCAAACAGGGTTCTGTTTACGGCAAACATTCCGGATTTTGCCTGGAAACACAGCACTTTCCTGATACGCCAAACCAAAGAAACTTTCCATCCTGTATTGCAGGTCCCGGGAAAGACTACCACGAAAAAGCAGTATTTTCTTTTAGCTGGTAAACTAGTTTAAATCTGCTTTTTCTGCCATTTCCTCCCACTTTGATTTTAGTCTGTGCAGGCTGGCATCTACAGTGCCTTTAGTAATGCCTATTACATCTGCCACCTGCTGATTAGTTGCATCAGTGCGGACACCTGCAATACGCTTGCGCATTTTATCCAGTCTGTTTCTGGCTTTTTCCAGTCGGGCAAGCAATTTATTATGCGCTTCGGTATTCTCGTTAACTATGGTAAGTCTTCTTTCATAAATCAAACATCTGTAGAATTGGCAATAAACCCTTTCTTTCATTAAATATATTTCATCATCTTTTTTCTGCCTCATTTTTTTTATCTTTGCCAATAAAAATATTAGTTCTTTTTTATTCATTCCAATCATTGGCGCAACTTTCTCTGCAAAATCTTCTGAAATATAACAATAGCATTTTAGAATTAGCGCCAGAACCCGCTTTGTGTTTTTTCTGCCTTTTTTGTCTATCATTAGCTGATTTAAAACCTGTTCAGTATTGTTATGAATATAAGCAGGCGGTTCTTCGAATGCATACATTTCCGGAACCCTGGCGCTCCATGCTGAATATTCTGTAATGCTTTTTGTTGTAGTTCGTACATGAAATTCTTTGGAAGATAAAAGCAAATACTTATTCATAAATGCTTCAAACGATGCTCCAATTTCCTGATATGAATCGATGGATCTTCGCAGGCGCGGATAGAACCAGGATATAAAGTCTTCGTATTCATCCTGTCCCCAGTGGCTTATACAGGTTTTCTCCTTATTTTTAACAAGATATGTATAAATATTACCTTCAAATTCTGCGCGCTCCAGATCTCCTAAAAGATATTCCGTATATAATTTGTTTAAAGATTTTTGCTGCATGATTATCTCCTCTATTTCCAGATATCGGCGGTGCCGGAAAAGAGAAAAGAAATTACAAATAATTATTTTAAAAATGTGATCTAATACATATTGATATATTTTATGTTAACTAGCGAAAATGTTTATAAATGATTCCAACATTTTTAGTTTTACAAATGCAATGTCGCCTTTCATTGTGAGGCCTGCAGCGTTCCTGTGTCCGCCTCCGCCATAGGATGCAGCTATTTGCGAAACATTAATCCTGTCTGTCGATCTTAAACTCACAGTACAATTGTCAGCACACTCCTGGCGGATAATTACAACTGCTTCTGCTCCCTGAATTGTTAAAAGCATTTGATTTAATCCGTCAGAATCCCTGCTTTCAAAACCGAATGCCGAATACTCGGCAAGAGTCTCATGACTTATTAAAAGTTTTCCGTCAAAATGTGATTCTGTTCTTGCAAGAATGTTTCCCATCAGAATTCTGGAGTTAAGGCTTTTCCCGCCGTTTATCATGTTAAAAATCTTTTTTGGACTTGCGCCGCTATGAATCATTTGAGCGGCAGACTCAAAAACGACAGCGTTTTTTTCTGTCAAATGCCGGAAAAATCCGGTATCCGTGCAAAGACCAAAAAGAAGCAAGGTAGCTTCTTCCTCTGTAAGTTCTAAACCCAGTGCGGCTATTAATTTATGTATTAAAAATGTACAGGACGGAGAGTTTGAATCAACATAAACTGGCGCTTCCGGCGTGGATGCCGGATGAGATACGGCTGCATGATGGTCGATAATAGCACATTGGAATTTTTCCAATGAATCATTAATTTCGCCGGTTCTTTCTTTGCCAGAGCAGTCAACAATAATCACTTTTGTGTTGATTTTATTGGCATCCGCAGGAATATCTGTAAATTGATTAATATACTCTTTTAGTTCCGTACGCTTAAAGGGACCTGCAGAACAAACAATCGCTTCCTTGCCCATTCGTAAAAGCGCGCTGCGCAGAGCAAGCTGGCTCCCTACGCAGTCTCCGTCAGGCTCCTTATGACCCGCAATAATGAATCTGGAGGAATTATTAATAAAATTAACTAGTTCTTCAGGCACTTTGCCTGCAGCCAGGCTGCTTAAGCTAGAAACCTCTGTGCTGGAATCCATTAAAATCTGATTTTAAAGGATTCCTTGTCTGTAAAGAATCTGCTTAAATCTGTACCCTGCGGAACGCTTCCCCAGGTTTGATGGCTCTTAACAGGATGAACATACAGTTTAAGATGGCTGAATTTTCCATCTAAATAGAAAATCGACATTGTAGGCCAGTCTGAAGCTACCCCTAAACGAACCTTTTCTGCGACACTTGCTGCATCATAAAACCATTCATTAGGAATGCCAACAGTAGCAATTACGCTGGAACTGCTGCGATATTGAACAATATAACCCTCTTTGGATGGAATAATCTTCTCCACGGGTACGTTAATATAATAGATTGTGGCTTCGCTATCTTCGGCAAAAACCGGTGAAATAAAAGCTAAAAAAACCAATACAAAAATGAGTTTTTTCATGTGACCTCCAGTACTTAAATACTAATTGATATTTACCGATAAATCAAGCACCTTACGAAGCGTGATACGCACAGCGCCGGGAGCTGCAAGCATCTGGATAAACAGATCCTCGACCTTTTCGCCCAGGCCAATTTCGTACAGATCTACGCCAAAATATGCGGAATTTGATAAAATCGGCTTTAATTTACTATTATATGCTCCAGGCTGCGCAGCGCCAAAACCGATACCGGCAAGCTGAGAGGCAAGGCTCTCGTAGTTAGGATCCGGGCTTACTTCAAAGGCTTTTCCCTGGTCATCAATACCTAAAAGGTACCTGAGCCAACCTGCAAAAACCAGCGGGATAAGGTGCAGTTCCGATAGATTTTTACCAGCCTTTTTATATTCTTTTAAAGTTTCGCCAAAGCGGATGGGAATTTTTAGGGAAGTGTCCATTGCGATACGCTGCGGAGCATCGGGCATGAAAGGATTAGGAAGCCGCACATTTATAACCTGATCAATAAAATCCCTGGGTTTGATAATTCCGGGGTCTGTAACGACGGGGAGCCCCTCGTTATAGCCAACTCCTTTAATTAGTTCAACCAAATCGGAGTCTTTCATTTCTTCGCTAATCCGTGTGTAACCCAAAAGGCAGCCAAAAACAGCAAGGCTTGTATGCAGCGGATTAAGGCATGTGCATACTTTCATTTTTTCTACCCTGTCGACGGTTTCTTTGTCTGTAAAAAGCAAACCTGTTTTTTCCAAAGCTGGTCTTCCGTTGGGGAAAACATCTTCTACAACAAGGTATTGAGTTTCTTCGGCATTTACATAAGGAGCGACATATGTGTTCTTTGATGTGACTGTTCCCTGCATGTCTTGCAAACCGAAGGATACAAGCATTTCTCTTACGCTTTCATCCGGCCGCGGTGTAATTTTATCGATCATTGACCACGGGAAGGAAACTTTATTCCTGTCGCGCAGATAATCCAGAAAGCCGCTATCGCAGACGCCGTTTGTAACCCAGCCTTTGGCAATTGCCTCCATTGCTGCAAAAAGAATATCGCCGTTATGTGAACAATTATCCATGCTGACCATTGCAATTGGCAAGGCGCCGTCAGCTTTGCCGGTTTTAAATCTTTCATGCAGAAGCCCGGCTATTCGTCCCAGATAACTTTTTGGATTGGCAGGTCCATTTTTAATATCTTCTGCAAGGTCTGGGAATATTGAGCCGTCACGGCCTTTCAGGTTGTAACCTTTTTCTGTAATTGTAAAACTTGCCATCTGCAGTGAAGGCGCTGTAAATATTTTCTTGAGCGCCGTATAATCGTTGTCCATTCTAAGCGCCGAAGCCACAGAAGCAATTACTTTTTTTTCTGTGCTTCCGTCGGATTTAAGCGTTACAAGAATTGTTAAATTATCAAAAGCGGTAAAACTTTTATCGATAATTTCTCCGTCGTAGCCTTCTGCAACTATAATACCTGTTGTTTCCAGCCCTTCTTCCAGCAGTTGCTGCATTAAAGCAGCAGGAAAAGCGCGGAAAATATTTCCCGCTCCAAAGTGAACCCATTTGGGCGCTGCATTTGTTGCAGTAATCATTTTTTCGCGGTCAAAACGCGGCAGAACTATACCTGCCTTTTCCCAGAATGTGTTGTTTTTTAAAGATTCGTTGTTTAATTTCATGATACCAGTATTGCATGATTTTTTCAGTGATGCAATAGAAGGAAAATTATTCCTGGCAGCACCTTATTTCGCGTCCGTTAATACTCCGCAGTTCCGGAACATTCAACATACATTCAAGTTTTGCTCTTTCCAAGCGCAATGCGCAGCGGGGCGCAAACGGACAGCCAGCTTCCGGAGAAGCCGGATCTGTCACCTTTCCCGGAATCGTAAGAAGCCGCTCTTTTGAATAATGACTTCCAAAGCGGGGAGAGGCGGCAAGCAGCGCAGTTGTGTATGGATGCCGCGGATTGTTTATAATTTCTGCCGCGCTTGCAGATTCCATAATAAGGCCGCCGTACATCACCATGATACGGTCAGAAATTTCTGCAACAAGGTCAATGTCATGGCTTATAAATATAATGGAAATATTCCGCTTTTTGCGCAGGGCTTTTAGAAGTTCCACAATTTGTTTTTGAATTGTTAAATCCAGCGCTGTAGTCGGCTCGTCGGCGATTAAAAGTTCGCAGCCCTGCGCAAGAGCAAGCGCAATGCCTATGCGCTGCAATTGCCCGCCGGAAAACTGATGCGGAAAGTTAATAAGTCTTTCCAGCCCGTTATCAAGACCGGTTTCTTCCAGCAATGCAGCAGCGCGTTTTGCCGATTCTTCTTTTGTAATTTCCGCTTTGCCGTTTTGCAAAAGTTCGCTGTTCCTGAATGTTTCGTAAAATACACTGCCAATATTCTGCAGCGGATCGTATGAGCGTCCCGGCTCCTGAAAAATCATGCCTATTTTTTTGCCGCGGTATTTGCGTAATTCTTCTGTATTAAGGCCGGTTAGTTCGCTGCCTTCGTAGCGGATTGAGCCGCGGACGCTTGCATTTTTTGGCAATAAGCCGGGGATTGCCAAAGTGCTGACGCTTTTTCCCGAGCCGCTTTCTCCTACAATGCCAAGAGTTTCGCCTCTTTGCAGATTAAATGAAAGCCCGCGGACAGCCTGAACAGATATAACTTGATTACCGCGAAGAATTGTAAAGTTAACATGTAAATTGTCAACAGTTAATAATGAATTATCATTAACCGCGGAAGATACAGAGTTTTGTGTTTTATTTAATGCCGGCTGTTCGGTAACGGAATTGCTCGCTATAACAGCGGAACTCCGCGGTTTAAATAATTTTTTCCTTCGCGTAAACACTGTATGATACGGGTCAAAGAAATCGCGCAGCGCATCGCCAACAAAATTAAATCCAAGCGTTACTCCCAACAGGAACCACACAGGACTTAACAGCCAGGGGAATGCTCGTAAGTTTGCAATTGTAGAAAGATCGCGCTTGATTAACGAACCCCAGCTAACTGCAGGGTCTGTTATTCCAAGCCCAAGGTATGAAAGTACTGTCTCTGTCATGATAAAACCCGGAATGCTTAATGCAACGCTTACAATTAAAAGACTCGCTATCTGCGGAATAATATGCCTGAAAATAATTGTAACAGAAGGAATCATTTCCAGTTTTGCATTTAAGACAAATTCTTCGCGCTTAATTGCATGAACCATCCCGCGGATTGTCCGGGCGGATCCCGGCCATCCC
The DNA here is from genome assembly GCA_009785045.1 of Treponema sp. Taxonomy (GTDB): domain Bacteria; phylum Spirochaetota; class Spirochaetia; order Treponematales; family Breznakiellaceae; genus WQXQ01. The sequence goes on from WQXC01000057.1 coordinate 7,509, forward strand.
ACAAGCGAAAGTATCAGTGTGATCATCATATATGTTTGAGCAGGATCCATATTTGATGCTAAAAGCGAACGTAAAAATAATATTAAATAAAGCGAAGGAATAAGCATTAAAAACTCTGCCGTTCTCATTATCGACCAGTCTGCAGCGCCGCCAAAAAAACCTGCAAGTCCCCCTGCAAGACCGGCAAGGCCAAGCGAAATAAATGTTGCAACAAAACCAATTGTAAGTGAAACGCGCGAACCGTAGACAATGCGCGAAAATAAATCCCTGCCAAGATTATCTGCGCCCATCAGGAACACAGGATAATCTCCATGTGCTGTTGTAAAAAAGTGCCGGTCTGCAGGAATAAATCCCCACAACATGTAAGGTTCTCCCTTTCCAAAAAATTGTATGGATGCATAATGGTCACGCACCCGCGCATATTTCCAGGTTACGGTATTTGTTACACGCGATTCCTGTGCCGCAAGTTTTCCCTGATAAAAACGCGCATTCGGCGGATGATAACTCTTATCTGCAAACGAAGTGTTAGGCGAGTACGGCGCAAAAAACTCGGCAAAAAGCATCATCAGGTAGAGTAGTGCCAGGCAAATAAGCGAGACAAGAGCAACAGGCCGTGTTTTAATGTAGTTTGCAAATTTTTTCATTATTGTAAATCACTCCTTTCCGTACCTGATGCGCGGGTCAATCAGCGCAAGGATGATGTCGGCTAACGCCATGCCGACAAGTACAAGGAATGATATAAACATTATATTTGCCAAAACAAGATTAATATCCTGCTGGGTTACAGCTTCGTACATAAGCCTTCCAATACCGGGATACGCAAAAATGATTTCCAGAATAAGCGAGCCGGAAAAAAGACCTGCCAGTAAGTTTGCGCTTCCTGTAATGTAGGGGTTTAAAGTATTTCTAAATGCATGAGCGAAATAAATGCGCCATTCTGCAATGCCGCGGGAACGCAGGGAAGTAATGTACGGCTGCCCAAGCTGGTCAAGCATTGTAGCGCGAATCATTCGCAGAGAGCCGCCGATCCCGCCCAGGAAAGCAGACAACAGAGGCAAAAATATATGATGCATGTAAGAGAAGACAAATTTTGCGGGCGCTTCGGCGAACGGGAAGGGCGGGTATGCCGTTACGGGAAAAAGCCCTGAAACAGAAGCAAAAAGCTGCAGCAGTATAAGCAGTAAAAGTCCAGGGAATGCATGAAGCAAAAGCGCAAAAAAAGTTACCGCATAATCTGCTCTTGTTCCTGCCTTGGTGGAAAAATATACGCCTAACGCAAAAGAAAAAATCGTTATAAAAACAAGCGAAATTAAATTTAAAATAAGCGAGTTAACTATTCTTGTAGAAAGCAAAAACGAAACAGGCGCGCGCGAAATTAAACTAACACCAAGATCGCCGTGAACCACAACACGGTTAAGCCAGCGCATATATTGCACATAAAATGGCTGGTCAAGACCAAGTTCCGCCCGGCGCGCTGCAAGCTGGTCGTCAGTCATGGCTTGCCAGTTCTGTCCCGCTCTTCCCTGATTTTCACTGAACAACTGCTGCATCATAATCTGGTCGACAATATCGCCGGGCGCAAGAGCCATAAGCCCAAACACTGCGAGTCCCAATAGGAAGAGCATAATAAGCATTGTTAATAATCTGTTTACGATGTAGGAAAGGAGCGGAAACCGCCGCTTGAACAAATGCAGGGGTTTTAGAACAATGTTTAGAATTTGACGAATTTTTGCCGACATATCCCCCCCTGGTTTATTTTAAGCTTTGCAAGGGCGTTAAGTCAACGGGAGATAGTATTGAAAAATTAACTATAAAATGATAAAATACTTATTATGATTGAAAAAACCAACCAACAGAGAATGGGGGGGGGGGGGGGAAAAACACCTGCGCTTCAACCTTTCAAAAAGGCAACTTTTTTTTTTTTTCACCCCGCCAACTTTTTTAACCAAAATATGTAATTATAATATTTATAAAAAAAACCCACCAACAGAAAAAGGTGGGGGGGGGGGGGGTAATTTACCTGCTCTGCAACGCTTCCTAATAGCCATTCTTTTTTTCTCTTTAACATACCTTTTTTTATTCACCGCCTGCGAACTTTTTAACGCAACTATAGATCCTGATATGCTAAAAAGAATTGACGCAGAGATTGCGTACGCCAATGCGCCTTGGGTTCCGCTTCAGATAGAAGCAGGAAATCTGGGAACAACGAGCCTTATGGGCTCACAGCCAAAAACTGTAAAAAAGGGTTATTCATTTAACCTTACTTTTCAACCGTCAAAAGATTATCCGTTTGCAGGCTGGCAGGCATGGACAATAGACGAAGGTATCATTGCAACCTGGAGAAGTTCAGAAAACCAGACAAATACAGACAAGGTAAAATTTGTTCCCAAAAACGCGGAAGGTACCCAGGTAGAAATTTTTGTTTACGTATTGCCTTCTAACGGCGCGCAATTGTTTATCGGACCGTGGGGCGCGACCGCGGATAATCTTTCTGTTTTATTGCGTATTCAGCCGGCATGGGGAACATCCAATCCTCCCGCAGGCAATCTCACAAATCCAGTGCCAAAACCTGGAATACCGTTTTTAATTAATTATTTTCCCTCTGCGGAATTCGAATTTAAAGAATGGGAAGCGGAGTATCAAGATGAAAATAATATTTGGAAAATCACAAATGACGATAGTATAGTAAAGTTCGAGGATCCGGGTTCTCCCATTACAAGTGTTATTATAAATACAACAGCTCCGGTTAGATTGCGCCCTAATGTACAAGAACGGCCTTTTATAGAATCAACTAATATAGTTTTTGGAAGACAGGAGTATACGGACTTTAATGTCATGATTAATTTTTCAGATCGCATGATAAAAGAAACATTAAACTGGGATACTATCAGTATATCCATTAATAATAATGTTATCGATAAAGAAAAAGCGCGCGCGACTTTTAGATTTTCGTCTAATCCGGAAGATGAATTTGCAGAACTTTCCGACGGCGATAGATTATTAATTTTTAGACCTGACGGAGACCTGGTACCCCCAAACGCCAGAATAGAAATTACTTTTAAACAAGAAAAGGAAGACGGCAGTGCGGGCGTACAATCCGTTGGCGGAACTTCTCTGACAAGGGATATTATTATAAGGTATAACTGCGGTCCGGGTAAAAGCCCTAAAAAACCAATGTTTGCGGGTAA
>WQXC01000058.1 GCA_009785045.1 Treponema sp.
AGCTTCAATTATTTTAACTCCAGACGGTACTTCTATTGTGTTTCCCGATAAAGCGCCGCGCAACGATGTAATGTCCATTTTTTGCTTTTTGCTTATAACCGAAAGTTTGTGCGCAGTCTTAACCCCAAGCCCAGCAGGATCCTCCTGCCCAAAGGAAATCAATATTTTTACTTTCTCCGTGTCCCCTGTGCCTGTGCCTTTAGAACCTGCGGTTCGCTGTGTGATGTCTTTTGTAAATTTAATTAATCCCGGATTTGCAATATTCGCTCTCGGTTTTCCCATTTTTTCTGGTATCAATATATCAATTAAAAAATCAAACTGTTCGCGAAAATCACCGCCTTCATCGATGCCGATAACAGGTGCTATTTTTTTCCAGCCTAAAAGTTCATCATGCGGAGTTTGAAATCGATCTAAAACAATTAAAGAAAATCTTTCGCTTAAGTTATTAATCCTGATTTCCAGTTCAGGTTTTGTTATACACCACTTGGGATTAAAATTTAAAGAATTATAAATACTTGATAAATCTCTGGTTTGTTCTGTCATAAAAAGAAAAGCTTCTGTTCCAAGAGCGCGTAAATCGCAGGTAAGAGAAATACACCTTGTTAAGTGACCTCCGCCTTTACCTGGCTCGCAGCAGGGTACGATCAATATAGATTTTTTACAATGATTTGTATGCATTAATTATTACACTTCCGTTATATCGATTTGGTTCATTAATCAACGTTTCATACAATTTAACAGCTTTATCATAATCTTCCTGTGTATCCACTGTCAGGCGAATATCAGGATAACGCCATTGTTCAGGCGCAAAAGGACGATGAAGTTTAAAAAGCTGCGGATTTTTGTAAAGATAAGGGCATACATGCTCGCGTTCAGAAGGAAGCGCTGCTTCATTAGCGGCGCGTAACAATGCTTTGGCGCTGACAGATTCTACTCCGGCTCCGTGAGGGAGTTCCATGAAACCTGCGTAATCGGAATCAAGCGCCGCAGCTTCAGCATTAATTGTGCAGGCAGCATCAGCAAAAACAAAAGGGTTATCGCCGGTTGCGCGAATAACGCGGGTTATCGAATAATGCCGGATTACCTGGCAATAACGTTCAAGAACATCATCTTTGGGACCGGCAAAAATTTCAAAACCGCACTTTTGCGCAAGTGGAGTAAAAACAGATAATGAATCTTCAGGGCAGGCAAGAATGCGAATGTCCGCAGGGACATTGTTTAGCGCTTCCATTACGCGGAATATAAGCGGTTCTCCGCCAAGCAAAAGTTTTGCTTTTCCCGGCAGCCTGGATGAATCCAGCCGTGCCTGCAATACAACTGCTGTCAATTTTTACTCCCGTTTGAACCCCAGATATTAATTAAAGAGCGGGCATCGCATTTCCATCTGAATTTGTTTTTTAAAACCCATTTTTTACTTTCTTTAAATTCTTCCCATGCCGAGAAAAAGTCATTTCCTGTTCTGGAAAAGAATGGCGGAAAACAATATAAAGGCAAATGCGCATAATCGCCCCGGAATACAGGAGCGAGATTTTTTAAGTAAAAACGCCTGTAGCTGTCATTTAAGGAAAAGTCTTCTCCAGGCAGTTCGTTGTTGTAAGAAAGTTTTAACTGAAGGCTTACTGCGATTTCTTCTCCCCAAAGATGAGAACGGAAACCAAAATCCATTAATTGCCAGTGTGTGTGATTTATTGTTATATCATATCCGCCTGTTAATATAAAACGTTGTCTGTCATATATTCCAACACCGTCAAATGGATAAAGGCTTGGTTCTCCCTCATTCTGCGGCTCCAGGAAAAACGGTTTCATTTTTTTATTATGAACAATTGGAGAAACAATAGAGGGGAGAAGTTCATAATTTGAATTAATCATTACAGGTACGGTACAAAGCCTTTTAAATCCAGATTTTTGTTCGTTATCGCCTTTATCTTCTGAAACTACGCTTAATCTTTCTGCCAGGCGTCTTGCAGTACCACCGGCAATTATTTTCATATCGCTGCGAATTACGAAAAACAAGGGACTTTCAATTTCGGAGGCGGCAAGGTTAACCTGTTCGCCAAAGTTTATTTCTTTTTCCGGCAGAATAAAACGCACAAATGGAAAACGGGAAGAAAGTTCTTCGATTTCATAGTGCGGAGCGCAGGATTCAATAGAGATGACATTGTCAAATCCGGTTTTCTCAAGATCGCTGAAAAAAGACTTTCGTGAGCTTTGTCCCGGACGGTTTAAAACAACAGCAGAAATACCCGCGGCTGCAACACGATCTTTGCCTCCTACAGCGGTATAGGAAGTTATTTTTTCGTTAAAAATTGTAGGTATAGTATTCATCGCAGTCTTTACATAGCTCCGTATAGTTCTTTTTACAATGTTCCAGGTAACGTTTTTCTCCGTTTTTCCAGATGGTTTCCAGTGAATCCGTAAAAACATTACCAAGGTTTTTATTATTATCTTTAAAAACCTGCATATCTTCTCTGCACAACGGAACAGTTCCGTCAATTAAAACTGGAAGATCTCTCATAATATGCCAGCAGCTTTGTCGGATAACAGGCGATATATCCGAAGCCTGTTTTTTATCGATACTGCCGCAGAAATCATCGTACTTTTGAATGATAATATTTTTTTCGCCGTTAGGAGATTCTTCTTTCCAGTAACGATAGAACTTTTCTGTATCGTCTTCTGAGCCTTTTACCCGTACTGCCTGAACATAACAGTCATTTGGAAACAGCTTTAATAATTTTTTTGCACAATCAACAGCTTCGGCAAAACCGGCACCGCGTAATTCTGCATAACGGTTAGGATCGGATGAATCAAGCGAGACGATCCATGATAGCGGCGGCAGTGGATTTTTTCTTATTGTTTTATTTTGAATTAAACCGGAACAAAGCGAAGCGCATTTTTCCAATTCATCGTTTTTCCAGCCGATACCTGATGTTTCAATTATTAGTGCAAGTTCCGGACGGGAAATAACAGATTCAATAATTTTAATTTTTTCCGGATGAAGGCTTATTTCGCCCCACAGCGAAAGATCAATTACAGCATCACCGGAAAAATCTATAATTTTATTTAAAAGAGAATTAAACTTTTCGATGTCCATAAAATCCCTGCGATTTTCTGCATCGGTAAACACTGGATACGGACATATCGAACAGCGCTGCGGACAGCCGCCGTAAACCTGAACAGGGTAGAAGCTTGGCAGCGTTCTTAGTATTTCCGGCTGTTTCTCTATGAGTTGTTCAATATCGGCGGTACATGGAATTTTTGCGCCTGCAGCATTAATAAAGTTTTTTAGAAGAAATAGGTTTCGTTTTGAATCGGCGTTAAGGTTAATTCTGTGACAGCGAAGATCGACTGACGAAATCTCGGCTTCGATATCAAATGCATTTATATCTTTCTGGATTACAGAAAAAAGAATATCTCTTTCCACAGGACCATCATCGTCTCCTAATATTTTTGCAAGAATACCAGCAGTTCCCGGAGAAAGAACTTCAGGAGCAAGACCGTACGGCCAGCCGTCGGCATACGAATATTCGGCAGCAAAGCTGGAGTGTCTTTCGGCAACAGCGCCTGCAAGAACCGGGTCAAGGAAGGGACAGTCGGCAAAAGCAAAATATATGCAGTCAAAGTTTTGCTGGAGCTCCGAGATTTTTTCTAAAAGACTTTTCTTTGTCCAGGAATCTTTTTTTTCAATTTGTATTTCACCAGGATACGAGAACTCATCATGCGAAATAAGAAGGATTGATTTTTCCACACCCGGGAACTTTTTTGCATTTTCGACAGATAATTCGACAGCGTTTTTTCCGTTATAAACCGGCTCAAATGCATGGCTGGACAGGTTTCCGCCAAATAAAACTAATAGATTTTTCATATTGTTCTATTATCGGTGAAAAAAGGCGGCTAGTAAATGACCGATCAATGGCTGCCCAGAAGACTTATGCGGGCATTTATATAATCCAGCCTGTTATGGTTTAATACAGCGCGATGATACGGCTTTCCGGCTATTCCATCGATTTTATAGCTGCCGCGGGTTACAAACTTTTTACTTTTTCCCTGTGTAAACCAGTAAACAAGCGCGATATCTTCGTTTGTCATTTCTATTGCGTTAAGCCCCTTTCTGCCAAGGGTACACCCTGAATTAAACAAGCAAGGGACAGGAAGTTCATCTCCGTAGAGACTCTGACGGAGCACATCGCGGCGTTCTTTGCGTTTAAGTTTACTTAATTCTTTTCTAAGGGCGGTAACTTCATTTTCTATTCTACGGCGGTCTTCGGCTGCAGAAGCGGGGTAGTCGCGGCACAATAGTTCAATTTCAAATTTGATGTAATCAAAGCGGCCAAGTGATTCAAACAGCGCACGATGAGTATGTCCGATTATCGACAAACAGCGATTTTTTAAAGAAAAAGCATATGCTTCTTTTTCTATCCGGAAGCGTTTAAACGGACTGCGCGAATCAGTAATATTTTTAATACCAAACGGTTTTAGAAAATAACGAATAAATATTCCCATCAATCTGTTGAATCTTATATAAATTGCAGACAACTGATGACCATGATATACATATGCCGGAACAATTCCGGTTTGTATTTTTACCGCTGTATGAAGAGGGTAGGGATAAGAGATATACTTTTTTGACATTAAAAGTTCATCGTGATTACCGATTATTTTGTAGAGCCGGTTATCACCTGCAAAAAGATCAAATACCCTGTAAAGACCAGTCCATTTCTCTTTGATTTGATCTAGCGAAAAACGAAAGAGTTCTTCGATATCGCCGTTAAGTACCAAAGTCCAGCCGTTTTTAAAATAATATTCTTCGAGAATGCAGGTTAGCATTTCTCCGTTATGGTTAAGATCATCCCTGGAACCTGTTCCCATATGGAAATCGCTTATTATAAGGACTTTACCACCCCCTGATATATCAAGAATGGAGCTATCCGGGAATGATTCTTCGCAAAGACGGTTAATAAATAGTCTATCGGGCATTGGGCCTTCAGGGACTTGAACCCCGGACCAAGAGATTATGAGTCTCCTGCTCTAACCAACTGAGCTAAGGGCCCCTTAATTGTAATTGATAGCAAAAAATGGAAAATCTGTCAAGAGCTGCGGGGTTTAAGCCAGATATTTTTGTATTTTTTTGATTAGTTCATTAATTTCCAGCGGTTTTCCGATATGTTCGTTCATTCCTGCTTCCAAACACTTATCAATATCATTCTTTGTAACATTTGCGGTCATGGCTATTATTGGTATTTCTTTTCCCCAGCCTTCCATGGCGCGGATTCTTCTGGTTGTTTCGTATCCGTCCATCCCCGGCATATTAATATCTGTCAATAAAAGATCGTATTTTTGGGGATTGTCTTCAAACATTACAATTACATCCATACCGTTTCTGGCAAAATTTATGCAGATACCGGTTTCTTCAAGCATTTTACTGAGAATATCTCTGTTTATTTCGATATCATCTGCGGCTATTATCATTTTACCGGCAAAAATCGGCTTCTTATTTGTTTCCAAACTATACCCTCTGTCAAAAATACTATATTAAATAACCCAAAAAATGTATATAATTAAAGTATATGTGGAATCCTGTAGGGACTGTAAAAAGGATATTATACAATCTTGGTTTTTTTGCAAGAACTCTTAAAGGGGTTGGCTATTTTATACGCCATTCCAAGGCTTCTTTTAAAATTCTTGTAATGCAGATTCTTTTTACATTTGTTTATGCAATGGGAATATCCACTCTTCTGGCTTTGGCTATCGGAGCGGCTGTAAACATTATAGGTGTTCCGTTTTTAACAATGCTGAATCAGGAACAGTTAATTTATACCCTTTTAATAATTATTATTACAAGGGAATTAGGTCCTTTATTAACTGCCTTTATTGTAATTGCGAGGTCGGCAACCGCTATTGCTACCGAAATTGCCGGAATGGTTATTTCACATGAAGTAGAGGCATATATTTCTGTAGGGGTGGATCCAATTGAACATTTGGCTGTACCGCGATTTTTAGGTGTTACGATTTCGCTTGTAGTATTAAATATTTATTTTTCGATCTTTGGACTTGCCGGATCGTACATTGTAACCCAGCTTTTTAATACCACTCCAATGGATCACTATTTTAACAGCTTGCTGCAGTATCTGACAATTCAGGATATTCTTTTGTCTATTATAAAAAGTATTGCATTTGGAGCAATTATTTCTGTTGTTGCTGTAGTTAAAGGTTTTTCGGTTGAACGTGCAAGTACAGAAGTTCCTGTTGCAGGGCTTCAGGCTGTCAGCAGTGCTTTTGCAATTTGTATTTTGGTAAACGTTCTTTTATCAGCTTTATATTATATTGTGTTGGCGTAATGGAAAGTATTGTTGAATTAAAAAATATTAGTTTCTCCGCTCAGGACAGGAAAATTGTCCAGGGAGTGTCGATCGAATTTGCAGAAGGAAAAACAACGGCTATTGTAGGACCTTCCGGGGGCGGAAAAAGCACAGTTTTAAAGCTTGCTGCCGGGCTTTTGGTTCCGAATCAGGGAGAAATTTTATACAAGGGCAAGAATGTCGCTCTTATGAACCGGGCGGAAAACCTTGAATTCAGGCGGGAAAGCGCATTTGTTTTTCAGGATTCGGCGCTTTGGGCGAATCAGAACCTGAATCAGATACTGGAACTTCCGCTTAGGGTTCATTACCCCCAAATGGACAGAAAAGAACGAACCCAGCGCATAAAGGAAGTTACTGCGGAGGTAGGATACAGAAAAGACCTGGATATTAGGCCTTCACGGCTGTCTATGGGAGAGCAGAAACTCATCGCTTTTGCCCGGGCAATGCTATGTAACCCTGAGCTGCTGTATCTTGATGAATGGACAGAATCGCTTGATGAAACCTCCGGTGACAGACTTATAAGTATTGTCAGGCGAAAGCAAAAAGAAGGCGTTTCTATACTTTTTGTCTGCCATGACATGAGAATTATCAAGATTTTGGCTGATTTTGTTGTTGTTATAGTTGACGGTAAAGTATCCTTCCAGGCGACCAAAGAACAGGTTGTAAATGATCCCGAATTAAGTAATTATTTAAGGATGGGGATGGCATTATGAAGTTTTCGATTCGGTTTGCTGATCAAATTGTAGGTACTCTTGTTATACTTGCGCTGGCAATGTTGATCTTTGTCATTTTCATGCTTGGGAAAAATCAACGCTGGTTTGTAACCGATTATCAGTATAGAACCTATTTATATTCTGCATCCGGAGTCAGCCCTAACATGGCAATACAATACAAGGGTTTTACAATTGGACGGGTAAAAAAAATATCTCTTGCGCCGGATGACAGGGTAGAAGTTATTTTTACAATTTTTGAAGAATACGCACACAGGGTTACAGAAGGCTCTCTTGTTGAAGTTCAGGAAAGTCCGATAGGACTTGGAAACAGTTTTATTTTTCATTTTGGTCTTGGAGAGGATATAATTCCGGAAGGAAATGTTATTCCGGAAATAAATTCTCAGGAAGCAAGGATATATATAGCAAGAGGATTATCTGAAGTTCCAAAGGGAAATGACAGCATAAATAATATTGTGAATCAGGTAAACACAATTCTGGAAATGGTAAGTGTTTCGCTTGCAGGTTCAGAGGGCGCCGAAGAATATGAGCTAGGTCAAATTATCGGCAATTTAGGTAGAACAATATCCAGTATTACAGTTCTTGCAGAAACCCTTTCTGATCAGTTAAGTCCTTTAATTAACAACCTAGAAAACTTTACAGGACAGCTTTCAGATCCTTCCGGCGCATTAATGGGAATTCTTGACGGAGAAGGTCCGTTATATGATGCAATTGAATCCCTTGCCGGTATAATCGAAAACCTGAATAGATTCAGTGAGTTCCTTCCTTCGCAGCTTCCGCAGTTGGCAGTTTTAATAAATGAGTTAAATGTTGCAATGAGGTCTGTACAGGATGTTCTGACGGCTGTTGCAAATAACCCGCTTTTAAAAGGTGGTATACCTGATCGGCCGGAAACAGGTCCTGCAGGTTCAAATACAAGAGATCATGATTTTTAACCTGGCGGTGAATAAATGAATAAAATAAAATGTGTAATATTAATAACTATAATCCTCGTTTTAGGTTCATGTTCATCGGCTCCAAAAAATACCGGAGAGATTAAATATTTACGAACATATGCAGAAAAGGGACTTGAATCTGCTGTTAAGGAAGCAAGTCTTGGAAAATATAATAGCGCTTTTACTTTGCTTACAGAATATAAACGAATGGCAATTCTTGCAGATGATCCTTCGCTTATAATCCGGATTTGTCTTTCTTTTGGTAATGTTTTATTATCTCTTGGAAGAACAGATGAAGCATTCGCCGAATGGGATCAGGCTATCAACGAAGCGCGTATATCAGGTAACAGGGAACTGTTATCTGTAAGCAGAGTATTTAAAGCAAGGGGAAATTTGTTAAGCGGCAGAGCATCTGCTCAGTCTGTTCTTGACGAAGTTATCCGTGAAAGCGCAAATATAAAAACAAACAGATTATATATCGCTTTTTCCTGGCAGGTAAGAGGACTTGCGCTTCATTCAATGGGTTCATACCGCGAAGCTGAAGATGCAATGAAACGCAGCCTGGAGATTCACGAAAAGGAAAAAGCGCTAGAAAACGCATCCTTTGACTGGTATACCATTGCATCCATACGTTCTTTGGCAGGTAATACCGCAGGCGCATTACAGGCATTGGAAACGGCAATTGTTATTGATCGCCGTATTGAAAATTCCTGGGGGCTGGCGGCAAGCTGGCGCGCTATGGGAGATGTTTACCGTAAAGCCGGAAGAAATGACGATGCGCTTGATGCGTACAAGAGAGCAGGAGCAATTTATGCAGCATTGGATAATGCTCACGAAGTTGCAGAAATAAACAAACGAATAAATAATTAATTAAGGAAAATTTTATGAATAATGTATTTATGAACACATACAACAGGTTACCTGTGACCTTTTCAAAAGGAGAAGGTTCCTGGTTATTTGATATTAACGGTAAAAAATATCTGGATTTAGGTTCTGGAATTGCTGTAAATTGCCTGGGGCATAATTACCCGCCTCTTGTTAAAGCAGTATCACAGCAGGCGGCAAAATTTCTTCATGTTTGCAATTATTATACAAGTGATGTAAGCGCAGAGTTTGCTGAAAAACTTGTACAGGCTGCAGCCCCTGCCGGAATGAAAAATGTTTTTCTTGCCAACTCAGGCGCAGAAGCCAACGAAGGTGCATGTAAACTTGCAAGAAAATATTCGCTTTTAAAGTACGGTCCCGGAAGGCACACTATTGTTACACTTAGAGGAAGTTTTCACGGAAGAACAATTACAACACTTGCAGCAACAGGGCAGGATAAGTTTCACAAAGACTTTGGACCTTTTACCGAAGGCTTCTTGCACATTCCCGGAAACGATATTGATGCACTTGAGAAAGCGCTGGACAGTAAAAAAGTTGCAGGGTTATTACTGGAGGCAATTCAGGGTGAAAGCGGGATTATTCCTCAAAGAAGTGAATTTATCGCAGCTGCCGCAAAATTATGCGCAGAAAGAGACATTTTGCTTATATTTGACGAAATCCAAACAGGTATTGGCAGAACAGGAACTTTCCTTGCGCTTGAACAGTACAAAGACGCTGATGGTAAACCGTTAAAAGCTGATATTGTAACTCTTGCAAAAGGTATTGCCGGAGGAATTCCTGCTGGCGCATTTTTAGCAGGAGAAAAGACCAGTTCTGTTCTTGTCGCAGGGGATCATGGAAGCACATTCGGCGGAAACCCTGTTGCCGCTGCTGCCGGGCTTGTTGTATTAAAAACTGTTAACGATCCAACATTCCTTGCAGAGATCTCGCGAAAGGGAGAAGCGCTGATTGCATCGCTTAAGCAAAACCCAAAGGTAAAAGAAGTACGGGGCAAAGGCCTTATGATCGGTTTGGACATAGAAAAGGAAGCATGGCCTGTATTAAAAGCCGGAATAACAAGAGCAGAAAATAAAGATTGCGGTCTTTTAATTTTATCTGCTGGTGTAAACACTCTAAGACTTTTACCGCAATATTTTATTTCTGACAGTGAAATAAAACAGGGATTGGATATAATTTCAGAGTTAATTGATTAACTTCAGATTTAATCGTCTGTTAAATAATCTATTTTTCCGTCACTAAGCGCTTTTAGGATGCGCCGTTTTACCTCGCCTGGATCATCGTTCTTACTGGCAGTTACAAAATCTGCGATACGGTTTCGTATATCGCGGCGTTTTGAATTTTGCCCGTAAGGACAGGTGCAGGCAGCTTTAAGAATATTTTGCTCTGCTGCGCAGGAAATAATCTGTTTTTCTTCCAGCAGAGCAAGAGGGCGAATTAGGCTAACAGGATACTTGCGGTATTTTATAAATATTGGCATTGCAAGCATAGTACCTTTTGAGCAAAGGTTCATAAAAAATGTTTCGATAATGTCATCTAAATGATGACCTAACGCAATTTTATTAAAACCGTTTTC
>WQXC01000059.1 GCA_009785045.1 Treponema sp.
CAGCAAAGAAAGAAAATGGAATTATAATATAAACAGATTAATTTCCGATGCTCAGTATTTATCATTAAATGCATCTGCAAAAGCGGCAGGCTGGATGGATATTGGGCTTAGGCCTTCTGAACAGTTAATGGAAAACGCTTCCGGAACATCCAATATACATTATCCGGATTATCTGGCGCATGAAAAGACAAGGCTTGAAACATTAAGAAAAGCAGCTCCGCATGATCCACGTTATGCCTCGCTTTTGGCAAGGCACCGTCTTGGGTGGTATGTTCCAGAAGGCAGGGTTTTTGCAATGGGAGATAACCGCGACAATTCTCGGGACGGCCGTTATTTTGGGCCTGTTAAAACATCAAAAGTGCTTGGCAGGGGAATGATTATTTATTGGCCGCCGCAGCGAATTAAAAAGATAAAGTAGGCAGGATTAGAATGTTTGAAAGATGGTCGCAATATTCATATACCGAGCAAAAAAAGAAGCGCAACAGGCTTTTAAAATATATTCTTGTCTTTTTTATTTTATATATAATCTATAACTGCTTTAGCGCATTTTTCTTTTCTGTTTGGGTAATAAACAATAATACAATGCAGCCGGGTCTTAATTACGGAGATAGAGTTATTTTCTCAACTTTTATGCATTCGTCAGGCAGCCGTAATAAGGGTGAAATTGTTACGTATCCTTTTAAACGCGGAAACATTGTACTTGTGGATATGGGTTACTACAAAGAAAAAAAACTGCCTTTACGGATTATTGACGGGGTTGTAAGATTTTTTACTGCGCAAAGACTGAGTATCTTTTCTCAAGAGAAACAATATTATCTTAAAAGGGTAATCGCTCTTCCCGGTGATGAAGTATCCATGAATAACTATATTCTAAGAGTAAAAGCAGCCGGAAGCTCATATAGTCTTACAGAGTTTGAACTCTCTGACAGGCCGTATCATCCGGCAATTCCGCAGGTTTCTGAATTATGGGATAGTTCAATACCGTTTTCCGGAAGTATGGACCCGATAATTCTTGGTCCTGATGAATGTTTTGTAGTTTCTGATGACAGAAGCAATACAAATGATTCACGCACATGGGGCAGCATTTCTCCTTCGTTAATTACGGCAAGAGCTGTTTTAAGATTTTGGCCGTTTACAAAAATAGAGCTGCTGTAATTCTGTGAGTTTAGACGCATCTCTTTATATCCATATACCTTTTTGCTCTTCTAAATGCGATTATTGCGATTTTTATTCCATTACAGAAAAAAATGACAGATATATTGATTCATTTCTTAAAGCGTTGATTCTAGATATTAAAAATCAAATTAAATATTTTGATATTAAAAATATTCTAACAGTATATATCGGCGGCGGAACTCCGTCTGTTCTTGGTAAAAAAATAAGTTTTATCTTTGATGAATTAAAAACAATAAATAACTTTTCTCCCGAAGAATTTACTGTAGAGGCGAACCCTGAATCTGTAAACGAAGAATTTCTTGAAACTTGTTTTAAAGGCGGGGTAACCAGAATAAGCCTTGGAATACAGACATTTCATGAACCTTCGCGTACGGCAGTAAACCGCGGGAATGTAAAAATGAGATTTTATAGTCATTTCCAGGATTCATTATCAATTGATTTAATTACAGGTTTGCCTTTTCAGGATATAAAAACTATTAAAAACGACATTAAAAAAGTTCTTGAATATAATCCCTCGCATATATCTCTTTACAGTCTTTCATTAGAAAAAGGAACACCACTGGAAGAAAAACAAAAAAAAGGAACTGTTCTTTTACCGGAAGGTGATTTGGCAGATTCCCTTTGGCTTTTAGCAAGAGATATTTTAAAAAACGAAGGATTTGAACATTATGAAATATCAAATTTTGCAAAACCCGGAAAGCAATGCATACATAACAATCGCTATTGGCAAATACAGAACTGGATTGGAGCCGGGCCTTCTGCTTCCGGAACGATTGTAAATAATGATAATTGTACTGCCAGACGTTTTACGCATTTACCGGATGTAAACGGATATATTAAATCACCGTATTTAACAGCAGATAACTGCGAAGAACTTGATTCTAATACATTTTTACGGGAATGTTTATTTATGGGATTCCGGTGTAAAGATGGCCCTGATCCGAATATGTTTAAAAAACGTTTTAACATATCGGTAGAAGATTGCATTCCCAGAACACTTGAAAACTGGAAAGGAAAAGATAAAATGCTTTTTTTAAACAGTTTTATGACAGATGTATTTAGTGAACTTGACCGGACAAACTTAACTCTGCATCAGTCTTTCTGATATATTCAGGACCGGCAAATAAAAATTTACTGCAATCATTATTAAAAAGATCATTAACCTGCGCAATTAAAATTAATTCTTTTGCAAATCCCCGTTTTTGGTATTTTAAAATAATATTTTCTTTGGACTCGTCAGGCAGCGATTCATAAAGAATATCCGCTCCATGGCCTGTTAAAATAATTTTTTCATTGTATTGGTTTTTAATACTGATAATATCACTGGATATTTGCCCGGAAGAAGCGTCTGAATCAGGAGTTATACGTTTGTTATCAAGAAAAAAAGAATAAAAGTAAGCGTTTTTTCTGGCTTCTATTACGGCAAGGGTTAAATTTCCGGCATTTAATGCAATGCAATCAAGAGTGGGAACCGGAAAAAAAGGAATAGAAAGAGCCAAAGTTAGACCTTTGGCGGAAGAATAACCTATACGAAGACCTGTAAAAGATCCGGGACCTCCCATGCATAAAACACCATTAAGATCATTTTGGTTTAAAGATGCTTTTTTCATTTGAGCATCGATTAAATCCATTACCAGTTCTGAATGTTTTGTACCTTCATCAATTTCTGAGTAAAATATTTCCTGGCCGTTTGATACTGCAACAGAAAGGACAGGTCCTGCGCAGTCAATTGCAAGCAGATTCATAATTTTTCCAGTCCGTTTATTAAAATTAACCTTGAAGAAGGTCCAGTAATTTCCAGGGTGACAATTATTGCATTACCAGGAATGGATTTTGAAATACGTTCGCTCCACTCAATTAAGCATATATTATCAGAGCCAATAATCTCCAACCCGCCAATATCTTCAAAATCCCTGCTGCTGTTGAGCCTGTAAGCGTCAATATGATAAAGAGCAGGGGAGTTATCCCTTAAATATTCATTAATTATCGTAAAAGTAGGGCTTGTAATATTTTCTGTTATTCCAAGTCCTTTGGCAATTCCCTTAACAAGGCATGTTTTTCCGCTTCCAAGGGTTCCATTAAGAGCCACTACAGAACCTGCAAAAAGACGGACTGCCAGTTTTTCACCAAGTGTTGTGGTTTCATAAGGAGATAAAGAAGTAATTTTTATCATTAATCGGGGAGTTGTCCGGCGGAATCCAGATCGCTTATATATTGCTTTAATTCCTTGGTTACAGGTACAAGCGGATAGTCAATTGCATCGATAAAATTTACATTTACTTCTCTATGCCCTGTAGGCTTTATTTCTATGGAAAAATCAATGCGATAATCTGCCGGTCCATTGTTAAATTCAATAACAGCGACACCTGTATAAAGTATCCTGTAGTAAATTGGGACATCTTTTCTGATCATGTCTTTAATCGTATTAATTTTCATATCTAAATCCTTCCTTTTTTATTCACGGGCATATTCGTAAACGAAAGCATTTATGGCATTCATTGACTTTTGTGATACCTTTAAAAACTTTACATGAATAATGGAATTCATTCCAGTCCTGTTTGTCCTTAAAATCTGGCCTAAGGCCGCTACGTTAAGGTCTCCATGTGTAAACTCAATTTTGAACCTTGCTCCAACCTGAACCGGAGCCATTATTTTGATTGAGCACCCGCCGACCGAAACATCCGCAATATTACCCTGAAGCCGCCTTTTATCGACAATAAGGCGTTGTTTTTTCCCGGTACCTTCTACAAATACCAGATAAAGTGAGCATTGGATTACAGCCTGCCTTCTGCGGAACCGGCGCTGGGATAAAAACCTTAACTGATTGGAATGGGCAAGCTGCATTGTCGGATGTCCGTCTTTACTTGAATAGCCGGTAACCCGTGTCTCAAAGGAAAACCCTTTATTATTTTTTGTGAAAAACAGGACATTAAGCCTTGTGCCTCTTTGTATTTTTATCTGGCTGCCAAGGACATTTTTTGGAGCTTCTACGTCAAGAGTATCGCCTTTAGCGGAAACCATATGTACATTTATTTTTTCTTTACCTGTATTAATTACCAGAACATTGTCATCTTTAATCTGACGGGTAGAGGTGAGGCTTCCAATTACGCTGTTTTCAAGCACATTTCTAACAGAAAAAAGAATAGCGAGCTTTCGCTGGGCTTCCGGAGAGGAACCGCCCTGATCAAGAATCCTGTAAGCGCGCCGGAAATGTCTGTCTAAAAGTGCAGGGGTATTAATCGATCTTTCCGGGTCCAAAACCTGATCTGTTTTAAAAACATATTCAAGCATTTTTGTCTGTTCATGATTTAAACCGATATTTCTTGCAATACCGCGAATCTTTAAACCTGAAAAAATACCGCTTCCAGAGCCGCTGCTGCCTGAGCCTGTGCTGCTTGCGGATTTTGAACTGCCTCCGCCTTTTTTTGCATTAAGAATAACAACAGCTCCAATAAGAACAGCAAGAATACCAAAACCAATAATTAAACCTATTGGGTCTACTGATGAATCAAAAGCAAAATCAGATGGTGAAACCTGTAAAGGATAAAGAAACATTGAAAGTGTAATCATTTTGCATCCTTTAGTTCAAAGTTTTTTGACGACAACGGATCCATACTGTTTTTTAATATGGATGTATATATTTCCTTTAAGCGGGGGGCTGCTTCGTATTCGGCAAGATCTCCGACTATTACTGTATCGTTTTTTTCGTAAGCTTCCAAAAGTTCTTTTAATACATTTTTAAAATCGCTGAAATCTTGCGCAATTTTTTTTATTTCGTTTTTATCAGTTAAATAACACTGGGAATTAAGCTGGTAAAAAATGCGGATTATTTTTTCTGTTATTGCAGAAAAAAGCTGTAATGTTTGAGCCGCAAGAAGATCTTTTCCTGTTTGAATATCAAGCGGAAGGTCAGTAAGTTTAATGCATATTTCATTTAAAACAGGTTCTATTTTTGTTATTTCATTTACAGGATCGTTAACCTCACGCTGTATTTCTTCAGTTATGGAACGCAGTACCGCAGGAGATATATCGTTGTTTGAAAAAGTATTAATAAAAAATGAATAAAGGTCAGGCATTTCTGCGTACATAAACTGCGCTTGAGGCCTTCCCTTCCATGTGTCAAGGAATTTTGTTTTATTTTCAAAATCCAGGCTTTCATATTCACTTATATCTTCCAGAAGATTAAGTAAACTTGCAGCAGTTAGTTCTGCAATAACATTGGTGTTTATATCAAGAAATTTTACAGTATTTATATCTCTGGAAAATATATCTTCTATCATGGATGCGTTTATAACCTGCCCGTCAACTGAAATTTCGCTTAAACGGTGCCCGGAACTGGAAAGCCATTGTTCAATTCCAGTAAAGACATCTCCAAGGGTTTTTTCTTTATCAAGAGTAAAGTCAAGCGCCTGATTGTTAATTCTGATTATCATTATCTGTTACCCCGGTTTTGCTGGCTAAAATTATCAAGAGAATTGGACATTTGTTCCATTCGTGAAAAAGCGGCTTCCATTCTTGCGTACTGAATGCGCAGATCCTGTTCCTTTGCCGCAAGTTGACGATCTAGATTTACAATGCGCCTTTCATCCTGGTTAATTCGCGAATCAATTGTGCTGGTTTTTAGAGAAATAATACCGCCAATTTCGACAAACGGCCTTACAAGTGAATCAACATTAAAAGCAACACCTGTATCGGCAATAAGGCTGCCGGTAGTATCACTTGCGAAAAGTTCCTTGATAGCAGGAATTTTAGATTCCAAAGCAGCGTCAAGAACTTTTTCGTCTATTTCAAGATAACCTCTAAGGCGGGCTGGATCGTATCCGCTTGCCCTTGTGGCATTACTGCTTATTCCAATCTGCGCAAGAAGAGCAAGATCGCGCTCAAGGCTTGTAGGGTAGGGTGCTGTTCCAGCTCTTTGAAGATTAGTTCTGAAAGTGTTTAATGTTGAATCACCCGAAAAAATCCCAAGCCTTTCCCTCATTGCGTCGGATTCATCTTTGGTTAAATATGTAAGTTCGTCGATAATTCTGTCATCTCTGCGGGTAAGCACATTAATTTCTGCCATAACGCGGTTGTAGTTGCCAACAAAGGAAATAATTGCTTCTTTTACCGCATCTGCGTTTGCAGTAATTCTAAGGTCAACAGGTTTATCAGAAATACCCCTGACATTTAATGTAACGCCCGGGATAAGATCGTCTATGTTATTTGTGGTACGAATAATTTCGATGCCTTCCATTGTGATAATTGCATCACGCGCAGTAGAAACTGCATTTAACGGTTTAAAACCGCTTGTAGATGTGGGGTCAAGAATCTCAACTTTACCGATAGATACTTCGCGATGTGTATTTGTATTCTCTACATTAAGTGAAACAATTGTTTTACCTCGTGCAACATCTGAAAGGTTATATTGTCTTGCGGTAAATGAATTACTGTCGCTAATTGCAGGCAGCTTAGCTGTAGAGCCGTCTGAAAAAACAAGATTTAATACTGCCATATCATCCTGACGTACAGGAGGAGGCGGAGGAGTAAACTCAGGTAAGGGAGCGTTCGACGGCTGATTTTCGATTGTAATTCCGCCGTATGTAACAGAACTGGACGGAACATTGGGTCCCGGAGGCGGCTGAGGAACATTAAATACATCGCCTGTTTCGACTCTTGTTTGTGTTTCAAGGCGTAAAACTAGCGGAGATTCTGAACCTATAGTAATGCCAATAGGTACGGAAGCAGCCGAAAGAGGAGCAACTTTTACCACACCGTCGTTAACTGTTACATTTGCATTATTTGCGCTGCCGTTAACAACGCTTTTTTGCACTGTACTATCGCTAATATCAATGTTTTTTAAAGTATCATTGCTTCGCTCTACCATGCCAAATTGAATTGCAAGGGTAGCTGCATCGCCGGAAAAACCAAGCCTGTTTTCGGCTCCGGTTAATTTGGATTCTATTAATAAGGATATAGTTCCGCTTCTTACGTTAATTAAAGAAGCCGAGATTTTATCCCTGCCTCTGTTATTTATTGTATCTACAAAATTCCTTAAAGTACCTCCGCGGTAATTTATGGAAATTTCATCATTGCCAACGCTGAATGTATATATTCCAGCTTCCACTCTGGTTTTATCATCCAGAGGCTGGGATAAAAAACGATCTGCCGCAGCAGTCTGTTTAACTGTAAAAGAAAATGATTGTTCAGATGCTTCTCTGGTTGCAAAAGCAGTAATTACTGAGTCATTGGAACTGCTGCCGATTCTTTCGTTAAATGGGTTTTGAAAAGAGTAGAGGTGACGTGCGCTGTCACGCAGGGAATTAATACGCCTTCCAACTTCCTGCCAATAACTTTTTTGCAGGCGAAGAGTATCAATATTATTCTGGGCTCTGTCTCTGGGAATTCTTTCAAGTTTCATCAGATCTTCAATAATTTGATCTGAATTAAATCTGCTTCTTACCCCCGGTACATAAATATCAGACATAGACCTGAATCTCCCCATTAACAGGCTTTAACCGCAAAAATAGCGATTGTTCAATTAGTGAACGGCTCTCTCTTTGAGCGTTCTTTCTTTAGCTAGGCCATCTCGTCGAATAAAAGACCAATAGCCTCTTTCAGATTGGTGTGCAGCCTCTGCAGTTCAGCGGGCGGAAGTTCCTTAATCACCTTATCGGTTTCTTTGTCAATGACCTTGACAATCACCTGGTTTGAACCGTGTTCCACCACAAATTGCAGTTTTTTGTTGAAAGCGTTACTCAATTTTTGCAGATCCGCTGCTGTAGATTGAATAATCTGAGGTTGAGGCTTTACTTTTTCCGGTTGAGTAGACTGCTGCCTGGCCGCTTGTCCCAAATCGATTGGAAGCGGCATTGGCGAGACGGGAAATCCCACACTTGCTACGGACATAATTTACCTCCATGTAAATAATCTGAACTACTAAAATCTGTCAGATTTCAGTAGTCAGACACCTTTTCCGCCAATCCTTGGCAGGAAAAATTGGACAGTGAAGGCGCGAACTTCACTGTCCTTTCGCGTTAAAAAAGACGACGTCCAGAAGTCTCTTCATTCGCAATGATCATTTTTAACTAACAGAACTAATCCGGTAGAGCTGAACTATGAAAGCAGCTGAAGTACGGACTGTGTGCGTAGGTTTGCCTGCGCCAACATTGCAGTTCCGGTCTGGGTCAGGATTGAATCTCTTGTGTAATCGACCATCCTGTTTGCCATGTTTGTGTCCCTGATGCGGGATTCAGCTGCCTGCAAGTTTTCTGCAGCAATCGCTACGCCCTGTGCTGCCATTTCGAAACGATTCTGGTAAGCACCAAGGTCTGCACGCTGTTTGTTGACAATCTTTAATGCGGCATCAACAGTACCGATAGCAAGGTTTGCTTCAGCAGGATCTGCAATTGAAAGTTTACCTTCATTGCCCTGTGAATCTGTTAAACCAAGCGCAGTGGCTGACATATCGCCAATAAAGATCCTTGCATTCTGATCCATGTTTGCGCCAACCTGCAGCTGCATAATTCTGCCAGTTGCTGAGTTTTGAGCAAACGCACCCGTAAGCATGTTCATGCCGTTAAACTGAGCATGACTTGCAATACGATTTACTTCATCAACCATCTGTGATACTTCGACCTGAATCTGCATACGATCCTCGTCTGAATAAATACCGTTGGCTGACTGTACTGCTAATTCCCTAAGGCGGTGCAGAATATCCTGTGTTCCCTGAAGATAACCTTCAGATGCCTGGATAAATGACACGCCGTTTTGGATATTGCGTTCGGCCTGCTGCAAACCGCGAATCTGACTTCTCATTTTTTCAGAGACAGCCAAACCGGATGCATCGTCTCCAGCCCTATTGATCTGCATACCGGAGCTTAATTTCTCCATGTTTTTAGACAATGTTAGCTGGGTTACGCCGAGCTGACGGTCGGCGTACATGGCACTCATGTTGTGATTAATAATCATTTTATACCCTCCATGTTTTGCTTGCACCGGCTATCCTTGCCGGAGCCGTTCCGCAGGAGCGGGGCAGGGGACGGTTTCGCGCAACAATCCCTATTACCGCAAACAGAACGAAACGATCGATTTATTTACAGCCAAGGAGTAAACCTTTTGCCAGCATAAAATTGATCGTTTCGGGCTGTCCTGCGCATCTGACTGCTTTTAAAACAATCTGACGGCTGGAGAGTTTTTGTCAAAGAACACTCGTGTCCTAAAACACGTATTCCAGTACTTTTAGGGTACTGGATTCAGAGGAGGGGAGCCTGAAACCCTATCCACGGTTAAGAAGAAACAGGCCACCCTTTCAAGATGCCAGACTAAAAGCCTGACACCTTGAATTATAGTACATTATTGTAATAATGACAATACCGAAGCTGACCTCTGATTTGCCTGGGCAAGCATTGCTACGCCGGACTGGTTCAGAATCTGGTTCTTAACATATTCAACCATCTGGTTGGCCATGTTGGTGTCCCTTATTCTGGATTCGGCTGCTTGCATGTTTTCGGCGCCAATGTCGAGACCGCGAACTGAGTGTTCAAGACGGTTCTGATAAGCACCAAGATCTGCCCTTTGTTTGTTGATGATCTTAAGGGCTGCATCCACTACACCGATGGTTCTGTTGGCTTCGTCTGGAGTTGACAGTGAAACAAAGGTTTCGTCGCCGACATTGCGGATTCCAAGACCTTTAGTTGTCATTGTGCCAATATTAACCTGAATTCTCTGGTCCATATTAGCGCCAATATGAAGCCACATTGATGCTGTAACTACGTTTTCTCCGGTTAAACGGGCAAAACGGCCTGTAAGCAGGTTCATGCCGTTAAACTGGGCATGAGAAGCAATTCTATCGACTTCTGATACGAGCTGAGATACTTCGACCTGGATGTAGAGTCTGTCTTCATCGCTGTAAATACCGTTAGCTGCCTGGACTGCAAGTTCGCGAAGACGCTGCAGGATATCCTGGGATTCCTGGAGATAGCCTTCTGTTACCTGGATGAATGAGATACCGTTCTGGGCGTTTGTTGAAGCCTGGTTAAGACCACGAATTTGGCTGCGAAGCTTTTCAGATACAGCCAATCCCGATGCGTCATCACCGGCACGGTTGATACGAAGACCTGAAGAAAGTTTCTCCATGTCTTTGGTAAGG
>WQXC01000060.1 GCA_009785045.1 Treponema sp.
AAATATAACAAGAGACAGAATACAGCAGTTAAACTTTACACGAAGCGGAACTGGCAGCCTTTATTACACTGCATCACTGCGTTATGCGATACCTTCAGAGCTGCAGTCTTTCCGCGACGAAGGTATTGGCGTTTTCCTTAGTATCCACGATGTAAACACAGGCGCAGAAATTAAAAATACTGCTTTACAAAGCGGAAGGACATACCGCGCCAGAGTGCGTGTATCTTCAACAAGAGATCGCACGTATCTTGCGCTTCGTGTGCCTGTTCCTTCCGGCGCAGAAATACTGGATATGGCATTTGTTACAACTGCTTCCTACGATGATGCCGGCGGCGCAAGAAGCGGCACAGAGCGCAGCGATAACAATGCCCGCAATATATCATGGCTGAGTCATCAGGCAATAATGGATAACGAGATTCAGTATTTCTGGGATCAGTTTAACAAGGGAGAAACAACAGTCACCTTCCTTTTCCGGACAGCAAGAAAGGGTGTCTACCCAACGCCGCCGGTTCAGGCTGAGTGTATGTACGAGCCGGAAATATTCGGCAGAAGTCAGGGGTTGATTTATACAATTGAATAACTTGTTAAAGAAACCGCTTGCGTGGATACGCCAGGTTTTTAATTCGCAGAACAGTACAAGGATAAAAATAATAAATATCCTTGGTACTATAATATGCGCCTTTGTATTGATCTGGCTTATTCTGCGGTTTTTGCCATATCCGCAATTGCGTCAATTCCAGGCGCGTCCGTACAGCGTCCGCTATTATGACCGTTACGGAATGTTGTTGCAGATAACGCCTCTAAACGACGGCCTTCGCAGGGAAAAACCGCAGGAAATCCCTAAGCATGTAAAAGATATTTTTGTTTTTGCAGAGGATAAGCGTTTTTACCGCCACATTGGCATAGATGTCTTTGCTCTTGTCCGCGCAGTATCACAGAATATTACAATGGGAAGGAGAGTAAGCGGCGCTTCTACCATTACAATGCAGCTTGCGCGGATTATTTCCCAGCCGGGCAGCCGGCAGACGCCGGGTTCAAAAATGGCAGAAATGTTTAATGCCATGCGGCTGGAAGCGCGGTTTTCCAAGAATGAAATTCTGGAAATGTACATTAATTCCCTGCCGTTTGGTTTTAGCGCAGAAGGAGCGGCGTCTGCCGCAAGAACTTTTTTTTCAGGCGAGCTGGATATGCTTTCCGGAGCGCAGCTTTTTTGCCTGGCAGTAATTCCGCGAAGACCGGCTTTTTACAACCCGCTTGAAAATCCCGCAAACTGCGCAGCCGCTGCAGCCGGGCTGCAGAAAAGATTAAAAGATAATAAAAAACTTGCTAAAAAATGGCCGCTCCTTGCGCAGATTGACGAGCGTGATTTTCAGTTTGCTCTGGATTCATCACGGCGTTTTCAGTATCCGTTCGAAATGCCGCACTTTATACGCTTTGTAGATTCGCAGGTAAATAGCGGTATCGGCGAAATACATCTTTCTGTAGATTTAGCACTGCAGCGTTATCTGGAAAACGAAATTGCCGGCAATGTGGCAATGTTTTACCGATCGCGTCTGAATAATGCTTCCGCAATCGTAATCGACAATGAATCAGGTGAAATTTTAGCATGGGTTGGAAGCGCAGATTTTTTTAACACAGAGACAGCAGGGCAGGTTGATGGGGTGCTCGCTTTAAACCAGCCGGGCAGCATCATGAAGCCGTTTTTGTATGCAATGGCGCTTCAAAACGGTTTTTATCCTTCGGATGTTATTGCTGATGTTCCAATGACCTTTGGTGATACAGAGATTTACTTTCCGCAGAATTTTAATAATCGTTTTAACGGTCCAATACTTTTTCGCGCTTCTCTTGCTTCCAGCCTGAATATCCCGGCAGTGTATCTACTGTACAGGCTTGGCGTTAGAAATTACACT
This sequence comes from Treponema sp., assembly GCA_009785045.1. Lineage (GTDB taxonomy): Bacteria > Spirochaetota > Spirochaetia > Treponematales > Breznakiellaceae > WQXQ01. The sequence goes on from WQXC01000060.1 coordinate 1,911, forward strand.
TTGAACCTTCTTTCGCTTGGATTCGATTCTGTCGAAAAGTCGGCGGATGATGCCGGGTTAGGTTTAGCATTGGGAAACTCTCCTGTAAGTCTTATGGAACTGGTAAGGGGTTTTAGTGTTTTTCCGCGGGACGGAGTTTATTTACCATTAACATTCGAGCAGGGAAAAGAAAATAAAGGTCGTCAGGTTTACACTGCCAATACATCAAGAATTATCTGTTCTTTTTTATCTGATTCAAGCGCCAGAGTGCTTGCGTTTGGTCAGGGAAGGAATTTTAGAACTTCATTTCCGGCAATATTTAAGACAGGCACTGCCAATCAATATCAAAGTATAGTTGCTCTTGGCGCCACAATGAAATATACAGCAGGCGTCTGGATGGGGAACTTTACCGGAGAAACTGTTATGGACAGGACTGGAAGTTCAATCCCTGCCGCATTAGTGCGAAATACTCTGAATGTCCTGCATGAAGCGCATTCGGGTTTTTTACTGGATTTTAATACGCCAGATGACTGGCATATAAGAAGAATATGCGCTGTTTCCGGAATGGAGCCGTCGGATGCATGTCTTTCCATTGTTAACGAATATATTCACCAAAACGAAGATAAAAGAACATGTACATGGCACAGAATTGTAAACGGAAGAAGCGAAACTACATATCCTGCCGAATATCAGTCATGGTTTACGGTTTCGGTAAGGCAAGGCTCTCTTGATCATTCCTCCCGGCCGCTGGAAATTATAAACCCCCGCGAAGGTTTTGTGTACCTTTCCAGCCGCGGAATCGGGATGGACGAGATACCCGTAGAAGTAATCGGAGGCGGCGGCGATATATTGCACGTAACGCATAACGGTGAAATATTCAATGTAAGCCGTCCTTTTGTGTTTTTACTGACCAGAAAGACAGGGACAAATGTTTTAAATGTTAGAAACGAAGACGAGGAGCATACGATTGTTTTTACGGTAGAACCGTAGATTTACGGTATTGGGATATTGTGTAAATTTTGAAAAGTGTGATATAATAATAGAATGAAAAAGACAATTATTTTTATATTTATTGGAGTAATTTTAATTTTGAGTGCTACAGAAACAGTTGATGCCCAGAATCTGGGCGATGGGCTTTTTGCGCGGATTACAACCAACCGGGGAGATATTATTGTACGTCTTGAGTACCAGCGAACCCCCCTTACGGTTTGTAACTTTGTTGCCCTGGCGGAAGGTAAAATGGATAACCACAGAGGCAGACGTTATTATGACGGTCTGACTTTTCACAGGGTTATTTCCAGGGCAAATGGTGACGGTCAGGATTTTATGATACAGGGCGGATGCCCTCTTGGAAACGGCAGGGGCGGTCCCGGTTATGAATTCCCGGATGAAATTGTATCATCATTAAAGCATGACAGACCTGGTGTTCTGAGTATGGCAAACGCCGGACCCGGAACAAACGGCAGTCAGTTTTTTATCACAGTAGCTCCCACACCCCACCTTGACGGACGGCATACAGTTTTTGGCTATGTTGTACAAGGTCAGAATATTGTTAACACCACCAGGCAGGGTGATCGCATCCAAAGAATCGAAATTATCCGCAACGGATCTGCTGCAAATGCATTTGTTGCAGATCAGGAAAGTTTTGATAACTATCTTAGGCAGGCAAGGACTTCCAGTGATGACAGGCAGCAGTCTCAGCGTCAGGCAGATTTGGCAAAAATCAGCGCTGATTTTCCGAACACACAGCAGACAGCATCCGGGATTCGATACATTATCCAGAAGCAGGGGTCGGGAGACAAACCTTCGCGCGGCAGAAATGTACGGGTAAGTTATGTCGGCAAGCTGCTTAACGGAACTGTTTTTGATGATTCCAGTTTAAGGGGTCAGCCGCTGGAGTTCCCGGTTGGAACAGGCAGGGTGATACAAGGATGGGACGAAATGGTTCTTGATATGAGAGCCGGAGAAAAACGGCTTGTTATTATTCCGCCGGAACTTGCTTACGGTGACAGAGCAGTTGGCGGAGTTATACCTGCAAACAGTTTCCTTGTTTTTGAAATGGAACTTATAAGTTTTAGATAATATGAGCGATGAACAAACAACTGCGGAAAAACCGCAAGCAGAAATTAACGGAAAGAAAATATTTTTTCTCTATCCTACTGCAAGCGTAATAAACCAGGTAATTACAGAACTGGCGCAGCATGAATATGAAGTGTATGTCGGGAAAGATCATACACGCCTGGCGCGTGCGCTGAAAAAATATCCGGACTCGATTGTTTTTGTAAATATTGATGATCGTATGCCTGAGTCCGAATGGGAAAAATGGATAGCAACATTAATATCATCTGTACCGACAGTAAAAGTGGGAATATTTTCTTCCAGCACTGATGAAGAGTTAAAAAACAAATATACTAATAAGCTTAAAATATCATGCGGCTTTATGACATTAAAACTTGACATGACTAAAACCGCAGAGGTAATTCTGGAAGTTTTAAAAACCCTGGATGTTAAAGGACGGCGTAAATATCTTCGCGCATCTACTGAACGTGAAGCAAATGCAACTGTGAACATGCCGTTACGCGGTGATTTTATTAACGGTACCATTAAAGATATAAGCGTAGTAGGTTTTTCGTGCGTTCTTGATCATAATCCGGAACTTTCCAAAAATGCTCTTCATAAGGATATTCAAATAAGGCTGCAGTCTATGCTGTTAAAAGTGGAAGCGGTTGTTTTTGGTTCGCGCTCTGATGGTATAGACAAGACCTATGTTTTAATATTCACGCAGCGGACTGACCCGGATGTCCGGGTCAAAATCCGCAAGTATATTCAGGGTAATCTGCAGTCTAAAATGGACAACGAAATTAACTAAAAAGCTTAATTCCCTCACCGGGGAATTTTTCCTTAACTTTAGAAATAGCCTGTTTAATTTTTTCCGCTTCATCATTCTCGCACCAGATTACAAGCGCAAAGTTTTCTTCCGGCCATACAGCGTCTCCCATACGGGGACCGCAGGCTCCGACTCCCAATACGTTTGGAATCTTTGTGTAGAATTTCCCCACTTGTTCTTTGGCAAGCGTTTCAAGAATATTTTCTTCGACTGAACGATTTGCGATTATTTCTATCCGGATCATAATGATGATTCCTCCGTTTTAATTTTTGCACGGCCTTCGCCTGCTGCGATCTGGTCGCGTTTTTCCTGCGCTTTGGCTGCGCGTTTGTCTGAGTTCTTGTTAATAATAGCATACATTACAGGCATCAGGAATAATGTCATCAATGTGCCAAAGGAAAGCCCGCCAAGAACAGTTTTGCCGATTGGCGCAACCATTTCTGTTCCTTCGCCGGGGAAGAATGCCATTGGTAAAAGTCCAAGGACAGTTGTAACTGTTGTCATTAAAATCGGACGCAGTCTGCTTCGGGCAGCTTCTACAATTGCATCGTTTAACGCATATCCGCGTTTGCGAAGAAGGTTTGTGTAATCTACAAGGATAATGCCGTTATTTGTAATTATTCCGATTAATACCAGAAGACCAACAGCAGTAAGAACGTTAAAGATTGTATTTGTTATCAGGTAAATTAACACAATACCGATTAGCGATAGTGGTATTGTAAAGATTATTATAAACGGAGACCTGAACGATTCAAAGAGACTTGCCATAATTCCGAATACCAGGAAGATTGCAACTACACAAATTAATATAAATCTTCCCATCATCTTTACCATTTCTGCATTTGCTCCGCCGTATTCAATGATAACATCATCTTCTAAAGGAATTTCTGACCTTATAAGATTTTCTACCATATCCTGCAGATGGTTTGTCCGTACACCGGGTCTTGCCCTTGCAGTAACATGGATTACACGGCTTTGATTTTCGCGGTTGATGGTAAGCGGTCCTGTGCCTTCCTGATAATGAACAAAGCTGGATAACGGAACTCTTCCGGACATTTGGCTGTTAATAAAAATATTGTCAAGCGCAGGCAGAGTGTTACGGTCTGCTTCTGCCAGAATCAATACAACGTCGTAATCCTTGCCGCCCGATTTGTATCTGGTTGCGGTTACACCGTCTACAGCAGCTTTAATTTCATTGCCTACTGTAAATGTATTAAGACCCAATGCGTACATTTTTTCGCGATCAAGTATTATTTCGTACTGGGGAAGTCCGTCCTTTAAATCTACCTGAGGTTCAATTATATATTCGGAAAGCTTTTCTTTGAGCAGTTCGGCAATTCGCTCTCCCATAGCTTTTCCTTTAACAAGATTGTCTGTTCGCAGAATAATATCCACATTGCTGCCGCCCATCATGCCCATTCCCATGCCGCCGCCGAACGAGAAAATTACTCCAGGAAACTGATTAAGGTATGGCTCCAGAATATCTTTTATTTCATTGGCGCTTTCTATTCTTTTTGAATATTCAGGAAGGCTGATTCTGAGCGAGCCTGAATTACTGGTGCTTGCGCCAAGGCTCATTAACCCTCCGCCGCCGGCGCGTAAAACAATCCTTTCGTAACCTTTAATTTCGCGTTCAACAATTAATTGCATCTGTTTTAAAACAGCTTCGGTTTCCTGCAGCGAAGTACCCATAGGAAGCGTCGCGGTTATGTTTACATTGTCGCTTTCCTGCTGAGGCATAAACTCCCAGCCAATTACCGGGATTAAAATAATACTGACAACAAGCAGCGCAAGCATTGCAAGAACAACAATTAACTTTTTCCTAAGAATCTTTTTTACAGCGTTTTTATATTTTGTATCCAGCCAGATAAAGAACTGCTCGAATTTTGCATCAATTGCAGCAAGTTTTCCCTTTAACGGCAATTGCTTTCGTGTAACAATTGGAAGATAATGGCTGCAAAGCACCGGAACCAGGAAAATCGCAGTAAATAATGAAATCCCAAGAGAAATAACAACTGTAAAGGCAAGCCCGGAGAATAATTCGCCGGCCATTTCCAGAAGACCCTGGAACATAATCATTGGAGCAAAAACACAAATGGTTGTAAGTGTGGAGGCAGTAATGGCGACAATCATTTCCGAAGTGCCAAGTATAGATGCGGTTTTTAATTTAGCGCCTTTTTCCCGGTATTGGTAAATGTTTTCCAGAATAACAATAGAGTTATCTATTAACATACCTATTCCAAGCACAAGACCTGCCATAGTCATCAAGTTTAATGTTAGCCCTGCAAAATACATAAACATCATTGTAATAATTACAGACACAGGAATACTAATGCCTATAATTAATGTAGGTTTTAAAGAACGCAGGAATAAAAAGAGCGTAAAAATAGCAAGGAAAGCGCCCATGAATGCTGTTGATGTAACCTGGTTAAGAGAGTTTTCTACAATGTCTGTACTGTTAAAAAGTTCTGTTATTTTAATGTCAGACGGTAATTCTCTGGACATTCTGTCGATTCTTGCCCGCAAGTCTTTTGCTGTTTGCACAGAGTTTTTTCCGCTCTGTTTTTGCACCGACATTGTAATAGCAGCTTGTCCGTTAACAAAAACTACGCTGGTTTCATCTTTATAACCTTCGTAAACATCGGCAAGGTCGCGAAGATAAATCTGCCTTGGCATTTGAACCTGACCGCCGACAAAACCTCCGCCTCTGTAACTTACAACGGTATTTCTTATTTCTTCAAGTGATGTGTATTCGCCCATTGTTGTAAGAATATAGGACATGCCGCCTTCGGTTATTGTTCCCGCTGCTGTCTGCATATTCTGTACCATAAGCATCTGCTGTATCTGTGTCATTGTAAGGCCGTATGCTTCAAGGCGGCTTTGCGGAATTTCTACGCGGATTATTTTTTCTCTTCCCCCGTTAACATCTGCGGTAGAAATGCCAGGCGTTTGTTCAATTCTGGGGACGATAGTATCTTCTGCTATTTCACGCAGTTCTTCTGATGTGCGCCTGTCCGATGTAACCATCAAAGTCATAATCGGAATCATTGAAGGGTCTGCCTTAAAAATAATCGGCGACTGAACGCCGCTTGGCAGATAGTTTCTGATCCTATCAAGATAATCGCGTATGGAGTTTGATGCCTCGGATATATCTGTCCCGTAGCCGAACTCCATGATAATTAAGCTTAACCCCTTGCTGGACATAGACGTGACATTTTCCAGCCCCGAGACACTGGACAGGGTAGCCTCCAAAAGCCGCGTAACAGAACGTTCTACTTCTTCAGGACCGGCTCCTGTATACGAAGTAAAAACCGCCAAAATGGGAAAATTAATTTCCGGATAAAGATCGACAGGCAGGTTTATCATTGCGAATAAACCCAATCCAATAAGGAGAGCAAAAATTATAAATATTGTAGTTGGCCGTGATACGACCGTTTTTACCATGCTCATGGCGTTTCCCTTAACGGCGTTACACGGTCAATAATATTAACTCTGGAGCCGTCATCCAGCAATGTTTGTCCTCTTACGACAACTTCTTCATTCGGTTCCAGCCCGCCGGTAATTTCTATTACTCCGTCAATCAGGATGCCGGGTGTAACAATTCGTTTTACTACGATATTAATTTCCGGGTCTTCTTCGTCTTGTCCGATAACATAAACATACTGTTCTCCGAATCTGTTAATTACCGCAGATGCCGGAATTTTTACGATATTATTTTTACGTTCTGTGATAACGCGCACCTTTGCAAACATGCCGGACTTTAATTTAGAGCCGGAATCATTTACATTAACGCGCACTTCCATGGTTCTGGAAGCAAGATCAACTGTCGGGGAAACTTCGCTAACGCTGCCGTGAAAAACTTCGCCCGGCCATGCGTCCAGCGTAATTTCGCACGGAAGATTCATTGCCATTCTGGAAATAAATCTTTCCGCTACATTCAGCCGTATTTCAAGACCGCCGCCGCCTGCAATGCGGACAAGCGGGACAGCCTGCGTAACCGTCATTCCAATTTGCGCCGGAATCATAATAATTGTTCCGCTTATTGGAGCAGTTGCAATGCTGTGCCGGAAAGTCATGCCGGGACGGGATGGATCAACAGAAGCTATTCTGTCGCCTTTTTCGACCCTGCTGCCGACAGAAACAAAAATCTCTGTAACTCTGCCTATCGCTTCCGAATATACGTCTACCGTTGAACCGGCAAAAATATCGCCGGATAATGTGATATAATCCTGAATTTGCCCCTGAGTTGCCAGAATAGTATTAACTGCGAACACAGGTACAGTGGCTGTAGCTGCATCGGATTTGCCGCCCCGTCCGCATCCGGATAAAATAAGCGTAATCAGCAAAATAAAAAGAACATAATAAATTATTTTTTGTGTTCTTTGTTCCTTTGTGCCTTTGTGTAAGATCATTATCTGCTCCTTTTTGAAAGCGTGCCAAAAGGAACGCCAATTGAATATTCAAGATCGATTAAACCATTAAGGTAATTAAATTGCTGTTCGAGTAATTGGACTCTTGCCTGCCGCAGGGATTGCTCTGCATTTTGAACCTGGAAATAATCCTGTAAGCCAGCTCTGTATGCTTCTTCTGTAAGGCGGTATGACTGCTCAGCAAGGCTTACCGTTTGCGCCTGCGCCTGCGCATTGGTGCGCGTTCTTTCCAGCGACAACACAGTATTGTAAATTTCTATTTCTGTTCCGTTTATCATCTGCGCAAGACCGATAGTCGCTGCTGTAATCTGGTCTTCAAGATTTTTTATCCCCTGAAAATCCATACTAAACGGAATTAAACTGTGCAGGCGCAGCGACATAGTGATTGAAAATGCGCCGGATTTTCTCCAGTCCTTGCTGTCTTCAAACCATGGATCCTTCCATGGATCTTTCATAAACGCCGATGCGCTGTTCCAGCCCAAAGATAAAACAGGAGTAAGCGCGTATATTTGCGCTTTGCGCGCGCTTTCCATCATTAGTATTGTATGCCTTAATTCCTGAATATCCGGTTTGCCTTTTGCAGCCTGCGAAATCATTTCTGCAACATCAAGCGGGATAAAATCCGCATTTTCTGTTATGGGAATAAGTTCAAATTGAGTATTGTAATCAAGACCAAGGAACATTGCAAACTGCGCCATTAAAAGTTTTTGGGTGTTTTCTAACTGTTCAATATGCGGACGCATGTTTTCCCTTGCTACGCGCGCCTGCAGCAGAACCAGTTCCGGTGCAAGACCTGCGTCATAATTTGCTTGTGCCATTTGCACCTGACGGTTAACGTTTTCAAAACTGCCGCGAAGGAGTGTTAGATTTTCCTGCACAAGAAGAATGTTATGATACGCTTTTCGCACATCGCGCTCAAGCTGCGCCTTTGCTCTTTCGTAGCTTAAAAGTCCGCCTTCGTAGTCAATGCGCAGGCGCCTCATGTTTTCGAACATTGCAGCGCTTAAGTTAAGCGAAGCCTGAACACTGCCAGCTACGCGCCATTGAGGA
>WQXC01000061.1 GCA_009785045.1 Treponema sp.
GCTTTTACCGCCACAGCCAGCACCTCTGTCTTGCAAAAAATAAAAAAATATATTTTCGGCGATTCTGACGCAGGTCAAATCGTGGGAAATCCGGACAGACCTAATATCAGTTATTCAGCAAAAGGATGCATTAACCGCGATCTGGCGGTTAGGGATTTATTAATCGTTAATAAACGTCCTGCAATTGTTTTTTGCTCTTCGCGTCCGGGCACGGAAAAACTTGCTCGCTATTTAAGAAACGAACTGGAAGAGATGGGATACGAGTGGTACAAGGAAATACGTTTTTATCATGCAGGATTAAGCAGGGAGGAAAAAGCGGTAACAGAAAAATGGCTTTTGCATAATACAGAAGCTGTCCTTGTCAGCACATGCGCATTTGGGATGGGCGTAGATAAATCGGATGTACGCACAGTAATACACAGAGACTGCGCTCCCTCTGTGGAAGCGTATTTACAGGAATCAGGCAGAGCCGGACGCGACGGAGAGCAAGCAAAAGCTTTTCTTTTGTGGGGACCAGAAGACGAAATGGCAATTGCAAGAACAAAAACCGAAACAGACAGAAACAGGCTTTATGCGCTTTTGAATTATGCGCGGGACACAGAACACTGCCGCAGACATTCGCTTCTTAAAATGCTGAATTACGATTCCGGCGGCGAAGTACCGGAAAAAAACTGCTGCGATGTCTGCTGCAAAGAAAATGAAACTGCCGGTGATTTACGCGAAGAACCGCTTGTGATAAATTTTATCCGAAAAAATAAAAGATGCTTTACGCAGCAGCAAGCCGCATCTGTTTTAGCCGCCGCATTATCTGTCCGTTGGTCAGAAGCCGAAGCCTCCCAGGTAATTAGTTATTTATTAAAAACTAAAAAACTAAGGAGGCTCCATTATTTCCCATGGACGAATAAAGTTACTCTTTAATACCGCCGAGTGTCAGACCGGAAATAATAAACCGTGACATAAACGCATAGAAAATAATAATCGGTATAAGCGAGACGGCAATTCCAAGATAAATCCCGCCGAACTCTGTACGGTAAATATCGGCGCGCAATGATTGGACAAGCATAGGCAAGGTGTACATTTTTTCATTGGAAAGAAGAACAAGCGGAGTAATGTAGTTATTCCATGAGCCGATAAATGTAAAGATACACTGCGCCGCAAGAGCGGGAACAATAATAGGAATAATAATCGTATTAAAAATCCTGTATTCACCCGCGCCGTCAATACGCGCTGCATCAATAAGTTCCATACTCATTACAGACATCATATATTGCCTGATAAACAGAACAGATGCCGCGGCTGCAATTCCGGGAATAATTAACGGAATGTAATTATTTGTAAGTCCCCATCTTGCCATAAGCTGATAGAAACCGATAAATGTAAGCGAACCTGGAAGCATCATAACAATAAGAATCAAAGACCATATTGCAGTCCTGCCTTTAAACCGGTAAACGTGGAGACCATACGCTGTTAAGCTGGAGAAGTACACACTTAGAGCCGTTGTACAAGTTGCAATAAAGGCGCTGTTTAAAAATCCGTGCCATATCTGGAAACGCCGGCTTGTTAAAGCATTCCAGTTGTACATAACATTGTTACTGGGCAATAAAGAAAGACCCAAATTTATTTGTTCCGAAGACCGCGTAGCGTTTATCAGCAACACATAAAGAGGCGCAATAGCTATAAGTCCAAGAAAAATCATTAAAGCGTGAACAATATAACGTTTTAACGGAGCGTCACTTCTTTCTAGGCTCATTTGTTACCTCCTTTTTTTCTCTTTATCTCACTGCGATCCTGCATTAAGAAGAATATCAAGAAGGCAAGCATAATAGTAACTACGAATATACCTATCGATATAGCGGCTCCGTATGAATAATCGGAATTACCCTGGAACGCTATATTGTACTGGTACACAACTGTTGTTCGTATTCCGAAATTTCTGCCTCCAAGCATAGTCGTAAGCAGGAATGGAATATCAAACATTTGCATACCGCCGATCATGGAAGTAACAAGGATATAGAGCATAATCGGGCGAAGCAGCGGAAGCGTGATGTACCATGCAGTCTGGCGGCTGTTTGCGCCGTCAACTGTGGCTGATTCATACAGAGAAACAGGAATACTGGTAATACCTGCCATAAGCATAATAAGAGTATGACCGTACCACATCCACCATTGTATAAACGAAACAAGACCGCGGTTAAAAGCTACATTGTTAAAGAAGTTAATTGCTTCCCTGACAGTATCGCCATCCGCAAATATCCGCAGGAATTGGTTAGCCGGCGCATTAACGTAGCTGTTAAAACCAAAGATACTGCGAAACAGGAATGCAACAGATACTGCGGTAAGCAGGTTCGGCAAATAAACAATTGCCCTGAACAACCCCTTACCGGCAAGATTAAGACGGGAATCTGACAGCCAGATTGCAAGTATTAAAGCTATACCTAACTGCGGTATAAAGTTAAAACCCCAGATAATGAATGTATTACCAAGCGCACCCCAGAAGAATCTGTCTTTAATAAGCTTCGTATAATTCTCTACAACGTGTATTCGTCTGCCCGAACCCTTACAAGCCATACAGGTAAATGTTTCTGCATCTTTGGGAGCTGTTGCTGTATGAGCAATAAATCCTCTGCCTCTGCATCTGTAACATTCAGTTTCTTCGGCAAGTCCCAATCCATCGCAGCTTTCGCATGTTGCAAAATCAATTTCTCCGGTTCCTTCGCACTTTTCGCACTCAGGAATAAATCTACCTTCATTACAATCATAGCAGTGAATAACGTGACCGCTGCCTCTGCACAGATTACAATCAGATGAGTATCTGTATTCTCTTTGCTGAGCCCTTAGATCGGTAAAACTGACTATGAATGTATTAATGGTTGGCCAAAAGTTAAAAATAAAAAATACAATTAGAAAAGGAGCGACAAAGACATATCCCCATCGATTTGTTCTTTCTTCGTGTCCAATTACTTTCTTTATTTTTACTTTCTTTAATTGAGTTTGTTCTGCTGTATTTTCCTGCACAAGTTCAAATGACTGTGTATTATCAGGCGTATCTTCGGCAACTGCAGATTCCTGTACAACGGATTCTTCCTCAGAAACAACATCTGCATTTTCCTGCAAAATTTCTGTTTCTTCTGCTTTTTTCTTCCTGCCCCTTGGCATTGCTCCTCCAGAAAAAAAGGCTGCCTCACCTGACCACTATCAAGTGATCAGGCAGACAGCCCAACTAAAATTAAACTTTCAGATAATCAGTCCTTGATTATAGGCCAAGCAATGATTCAATCTGGTTTCTGAAATCAGCAAGAGCCAAAGCTTTTGTTTTTTCGCCTTCTACATAAGCAGTAACTGCTTCGTGGAAGTAATCTTCAATAGCGCGGTCTGTACCCTGTAAGAGTCTGCCGTTTACGCCTTTTGCCATTTCAGCAAATTCTGCATAGTGGTTCTGCCCGCCAAGGAAAGGTTCGCGATAGTCGCCTTTAATTTTGTCAACTACCATCATGTTGCTGACGAGGTCGCCAGAATCCAGAGCATACTGCTCAAGGAAGAGGTTATCAACTGTTAAATAGCGGATAAATTGTTTTGCTGCTTCAGGAACTGCTGTGCCTTTGTAAGCGCCGAGCCATGTGCCGCCCCAACGATAAGGTACAGGACCTGGAATCATCGCCCAGTCGCCTGATGTGTCAGGAGTATTGGGTTTTAAGACATAGTGGAGGCCCCATGTAGGAAGGAAGTAACCAAATACTTCAACATCGTTCTGGGCTTCGTCTTTAAGATCGCCTTTCATGCCGAGGAACCAGCCTTCTGACCACTGACCAACGCGGCCTTCCCAGCGATTGTCGTACATTGTTTTTGCAATGTCCATATAGAGCTCAAGGTTTCTGTCGATAACGAGTCTGTTATTAACAATCCAGGGCTGTTCTCTTGCAGCAAACATAAACTGGAAGATATCGCCGCGGCTTGCAACAGTTACGCAGCTGCCGTTTGAATCGTTTTTAAGTTTTTCTGCTGTCTGCATGAATGTGTTGATGTCAGAAAAATATGTCTGAACTGTAGCGGGATCATCTGTGCCGAGATATGCTTTTGCAAGGCTTCTGCGATAGAAGAATGCACCAGGAGCTGCCTGCCATGACAAGCCATATACTCTGCCGTTATATGTTCCAACTTCTACTGGATATGCAAGAAGCCTGTCTTTGTAAGCTTCGTAGATATCAGTTAAATCCAACAACTGACCAGATTCAATGTACTTGCGCACGAATGCAGCTTCCATTACGATAATATCCGGCGCACCGCGGCCAGATGCCAATACGGGGTCAAGTTTGTTTTCATACTGACCCTGATCGGTCATTGAATACTCCATGTTTACCCCTGGGAATGCTTTCTGGTAGTAATTTGATACCATGTTGTGGACTTCGTCAGTGAATGACCAAACAGTAAGTGTTGGTCCCTTTGAGCCTCCACAGCCTACAGCACTAAATAGTAAAAGTACTGCACAAGCAATGACTAGAGCTTTTTTCATCTTTTCCTCCAAGATACTTTTTTTCCCCAACCTTTTTTTGGGTTTTAGATTATTTAAAGATTATATTACCATAATCTATAAAAAGGGTCAAGGCTTTTTTCCTTATTTTATGGAAATTTTCGCAGAAACCGGTTCCGGAGCGCCTTTTTCCACAGCCGCAGCCACAGGAGCAGAATCCGCCGCAATTACCGAATAGGAACCAGGTAAAAGCCTGTATTCGCCATCATCATTTACCGTCTCAAAAACCGCGGCAGAAAGGTCAAATTCCACTTTTTCGCTCTTTCCGGCAGGTATAAATATACGGCGAAACCCTCTTAATGATGAAAAAGGCTCATTTTCGCCCTTATCATCCCTGGAAACATAAATTTGAACCACTTCATCAGCGTCAAAATTACCGGTATTCGTTACAGTTACCGTTGCTTTGATCGAACCGCCGGCGGAAATCGACTGTGCTGACAGATTGATGGAATCGAAACGGAAACTGGTATAAGAAAGCCCAAAACCAAACGGATAAAGGGGCTTTTCGGTCATATATCGATAAGTGCGTCCCTTCATCGAATAATCTTCGTAAGGCGGAAGCTGTTCTGTCGAAATAGGGAAAGTAACAGGCAGCTTTCCTGATGGGATAACATCGCCAAAAATAATGTCCGCAACAGCTTTGCCGCCGGATTCGCCGGGGTACCAGGCATAAATTACTGCGTCCGCCAGGTCTTCCGGGAAGGCAATTGCGCTGCCGCCAGTAAGCACCAGGATGATTTTCTTGCCGGCATTTCTGACTGCCTGCAGATATTTTAACTGCCATGACGGAAGTTCAATCGTGTTACGATCGCCGTTGGAGTCCGAAGCAATTGCGTCGCCCTCTTCGCCTTCCATTGCGCCATCTAATCCCATTACAGCAATGACAACATCGGTAATATTAGCCTCGCCGTAATGAACAAGCGACTTGCTGGTTTCGCTGTACATCAGGCAGCCTTGCCGGTAATCCAAACTAATGCCAAACTTGTCTTTTGTTTTTTCGCCTAAGCCTTCGAGTATGGTGGTAAAGCGCGAGCTGACACCGTAGTAGTTGCCAAAAAGCGTATGCGGATTTGCGGCAGCAGGACCTGTAACAACAATTTTTTTAGGACTGGAATCAAGCGGTAAAAGGTTATTATCGTTTTTAAGCAGAACGATGGATTTATGCGCAGCTTTTAACGCAAGCTCCCGGTGCTTATCGCAGTTGATTACCTCGCGGCCAAGTTTGCCGTATTTACCGGATTCCGGTGCATCAAACATTCCAAGTTTAAATCTTGTACGCAACAGACGCTCAAGCGAAATATTGATAGTTTCCTCTGTGACGAGCCCCTGCTTATGGGACACTGTCAGCATGGGGTAAGTGCAGCCGCAGTTTAAGTCTAAGCCGGCGTTCAGGGCAAGAGCCGCAGATTCTTCCGGCGATTTGGTAATTTTATGATACTCGTGGAAATCGCGGATAGCCCAGCAGTCGGAAACAACGTGGCCTTTGAATTTCCATTTATCACGAAGAATATCTTTTAAAAGTAATTTGCTGGCACAGCAGGCTTCGCCAAGAGTACGGTTATACGCGCCCATGACAGATTCTACGCCGCCTTCCACAAGCGCCTTGAACGCCGGCAGGTATGTTTCCCAAAGATCTTTTTTTGTGACAATTGCGTTAAAAGTGTGACGATCTTTTTCCGGACCTGAATGGACAGCATAATGTTTTGCGCAGGCGGCAAGTTTAAGATTTTCCGGATCATCACCCTGTAATCCGCGCACCAATGCAAGTCCGATTTTACTTGTCAGGTACGGATCTTCGCCGTAGGTTTCCTGTCCGCGTCCCCAGCGTGGATCACGGAAAATATTGATATTCGGCGTCCAGAAAGTAAGCCCCCAATATTGACCGCGATTACCGCATTTTACAGCTTCGTTGTATTTGGCACGCGCTTCGTCAGAAATGGCAACAGCTATTTCTTCGACAAGAGTTTCGTCAAAAGTTGCCGCCATCGCTATCGCCTGCGGAAAAACAGTCGCAACACCGGCTCTTGCAACTCCATGGAGACATTCATTCCACCAGTTATATTCAGGGATACCCAGGCGTTCAATTGCCGGGCTTTTGTAAAGAAGCTGGGAAACCTTTTCTTCCAGCGTCATCTGTGAAATTAACTCTTTTATTTTTGATTCGCGATCCATGTCTTGCTCCTGACGATATTTTTAGGATATTATATTGTAGTATATGAAAAAAAGAAACTCTCATATAAAATTTTTTACACCGATCTTGTATTCGGCAATAATACTGCTGATGGTGGTTTATGTATTAAATGAACAAAATATCACCGGAAGCGATAAAAATAGTCCATTATTTCAGAATCTTATGGAAAACCCCGCTTTTATCAGAAAAGGGTTTGATGTAAACGAAATATTAAGTGTCCCCGAACCTGACGGAACTCAATGGGTACGTTTTTACTCACCGCCTTTACGCATAAAAAACTCATTATTACCGGACCTTCCAAAACGGAAATTTCTCTCGCCAAAAGGCAGTCCGGAACAGGAATTTACAATTATTATTCCGATAGAAATGAGCCAGGAAGCTTTACTTGTTATGCCGGGAATGTATCTTGGCTACATCGGAGAAAACTGGGAAATATTTTTAAACGGTGCGCTTGTTCAATCGGAAATGCATTTGGACGAATCAGGTAAAATTAAAAGCCGCAGAAACTGGCGCGGTGTTTCTTTTCCAATTGAAACAACTTTGTTTAATCAGGGAACCAATATTATAGCTTTTAGAATTGTAGGTGATCCAGCTCTTGGCGTTACAGGTTTTTATTATACAGCGCCTTATTATCTGGAAGACTATGATACAATTAACAAACGCCAGCAGAATTATCTTCTTATGTTTTTGTGCGGCATCTTTTGTTTTACAGGTATTTATTACCTGATGCTTTATATTTATGTCAGAAAAAAAGAAGAGTTATTTAATCTTTATTACGGTATTTTTTCTTTATTGCTGTGTATCTATACTTTTACAGGAAGAAGCGTTGTTAATAATGTAATTCCTAATTCTGATATATCGATTCGTCTGGAATTTGCTTCTCTTTTTATGATGGTTTCCGTGCTTTGTTTGTTTATCGAACAGATAGGGCGGCAAAGAATTACAAAAGTAAGCTTTGGCTTTTTTATTTTCAGTTTAGTTCTAAGTATTACTCAGGCAATTTTCTGCACTCAATACGGAGCAGAAGTTTTAACAATTTGGAGTGTATTGGTTCTTGTTTACCTTTCCTATGTTTTTTTCTACGACATCATATATTTCTACTTTTGGGAACAGCGAAAAAAGGGAATGAACAAAAGAGGCTCCGATACATTTATTACGATTTTAATCGGTTCGGTGCTTGTTTATGCCTGCGGTCTTTTTGATCTTCTTGATGTTATCGTTTTTCATAAATCAATCAGGCTTTTCCTTTACAGTACATTCGTATTCCACATTGGTATGGCGTTTACTCTTTCAAAAAGATTCAGCAATATTTTTAACCGTTTGGAACATACCAACATAATTCTTGCAGAACTTAAAGATGCGCTTTTAAAAACCATGGCGGAAATGGTTGAACAACGCGACGATATCACAGGCGGTCACATTGAGCGTACACAGCATGGCGTTAAGATTTTCCTGGATCAGCTTGAAGAAAAAAATCTTTACGAAGAAGAGAGAAAGGAATTAAATAAAAAACTTATGCTTCAGTCATGCCAGCTTCATGATGTCGGAAAAATATCGATAAGCGACAGTATCTTAAAAAAACCGGGAAAACTAAACGACGAAGAATTCGAAGAAATGAAAAAGCACACTCTTATCGGCGAAAAAATAATCGAAAGAATAGAAACTCTAACAACTCAAAGTTATTTTTTAAAATACGCAAAAATATTTGCTGCATGTCACCATGAAAAATGGAACGGCACCGGTTACCCAAGGGGCCTTAAAGAAAACGACATTCCTTTAATCGGCCGTATCATGGCAATTGTAGATGTCTACGACGCACTGACATCGGAACGCCCGTACAAACCGGCATTTACTCACGACGAAGCGGTGGAGATTATTGTCAAAGGCAGCGGCACCCAGTTTGATCCCGCGCTGGTTGAACTTTTTATGCAGATATCAGATCAGTTTAAAGCGCTTCGGGGCGGGAGTGTAACGGCGCAGGTTTGAATAAGAGCTCACACAGAGACACGGAAAGAAAATTTATCCGCGGACATCCTTATTCCACTTCCTACAGCTTTGTGCCAAGGCGGCGGCAGGCTTCTTCGACGTCGGCGCGGTGACCGAAGGCAGAGAAGCGGACGAAGCTTTGTCCTGCGGGGCCGAAGCCTGCGCCGGGTGTGGTAACGATGTGGCACTTTTCCAGTATTTCGGCGAAGACTTCCCAGCTGTCTCTGCCGGGGAAATGCGCCCAGATGTACGGGGAATTGTCGCCGCCTATGCAATGTATACCAAGTTTTTGGAGAGCTTCTCTAATTAACTTTGCGTTGCCTAAATAAAAATCTGTTAACTGGCGCATTTCCGCCAACCCCTGATCGTCTAACGCAGCGACGCCGCCGGCCTGCGCGATGTTCGATGCACCGTTAAAGATTGTGCCTGCAATGCGTCCCCAGTCTGCGTTGACGCTTTCGCCGCTTGCGTACTTGAGCGCTTTTGGCACAACTGCCCAGCCAAGACGTACACCGGTAAAACCGGCAGGTTTTGAGAACGAGTTAGTTTCTATTGCACACTGGTCAGCTTTGTCTATTTCGTAAATTGATTTTGGCAGTGACGGGTCACGGATAAATTCGCTGTATGCAGCGTCAAAAATAATGATGCAGCTTTTGCTTATTGCGGCATTTACTAGCGCCGTAAGCTGCACGCGATCCGATACTGCTCCTGTAGGATTATTCGGCGAGCAAAAATATATCAGGCTGTTCGGCTGAATTACATCCAGATTAGGGAAAAAATTGTTTTCCGCCGTGCAGGGTAAATATGTAATACCTGCATAGCCGCTGTCCTTAAAACCACCCGCTGCTCCTGCAATAACAGAGCCATCTACATAAACAGGATACGAAGGATCCTGCACGGCAATTTTTACGCCGGAGCCAAAAAGTACCTGTAATCTGCCAATGTCGCACTTAGAGCCGTCAGAGATAAATATTTCGTCTGTTCCAAACTTGCCTTTGTAAAAAACCTTGGAAATTTTTTCGCGTAACTGCGGCAAACCTTCATCCTGA
>WQXC01000062.1 GCA_009785045.1 Treponema sp.
AACAACAGTGTTGTCGAGTGCTCCGGAAACAATTTTTTTATCATCAGCGCTGAATGAAAGAGAAGTAATTTTAAACTGATGTCTTAATACAGGAGCTAATCTTCTTCCGTTTTTTGTGTTTATTATATGAATTTCACCGCTTTCTGTTCCATAAACAAGTTTCGTTCCATCATGGTTAAACTGAACCGCTGCTATGGTATCTTTATGCCGCGCCAAAACTTTTATCTTTTTTGTTTGTAAATCCATAATTGAAACTTTACCATTAGAAAAACCAATAATAGCGCTTAAATTTTCTGAACAGAATGAAATAGCAGTTACTAATACAGAATCGTTTAATTCATAATCAAGTTTACTCTCCAATAAATAATTCCAGATTCGGATATTTCCGTCCCACAAAGCTGCAGCCACAAAGCTGCCGCAAGGACTGAATGACTGTGCAAGCGCTGCCTCGTAGCCGGAGATAGGATTTTGCGTATTACTTTTTCCGGTTTTTATTACATAAAAACGAACATATCCGTCTGGAGAAACTGTTATTATACTATCGTTATCATGCGAAAAAGCAATTGAACTTATTTTATCGTTTATCTTAAAACTGTCTATCAATTGTCCGGTTTTAGCATTCCATAATCTTAAAAAGTTATTATTAGTAAACGTCGCAATAAACTGTTCATCTTTACTTATAACCGAAAGAACCGGAACGTCGTAATTTGCAGATATCGTTCTAATTTCTTCGCCGCCGGCTGTATCCCAGATTTTTATGGTCTTGTCGGAAGAAGCTGTCGCCATAAACCGGCTGTCCGGCGAAAAAGCAACTGCGTTTACATTGTCCGTATGCCCGGTTAGGTTTTTTCGCCTGCGTTCATTAAACAAATCAAAAAGGACAACCGTATTGTCATCGGAAGCAGATGCCAAAAAACGGCTATTACCGCTGATTGCCACAGAGTTTATTCTTCTAACATGAGCCGAAATTCTCTCATAGCCTGTGCCATTTAAATCCCAAAATAAAATCGCGCCATCACGGCTGCCGCCTGCAAGATATCTATCATCGCTGCTTAAAAACACAGAGGTAATAAAATCGTTATTAAATGTTTTTTTGCTGCCTGTATTTGTGTTGTAAATAATTAAACTGTCAGAATTATAGGCGATATTATCATTACTGCCTGCCGAAGCCATCGATACATTTTCTGCTGTTATTGTTTTTACGACCTTTCTTTTTTTTATATCCCATATTTTAATACCGTTCGCAGAGGCAGTATAAAGCATTAATTCATCCGGACTAAAAAAAAGTGAAACGGCTTCTTCGTTAAACATGGCAATCTCTTTGCCGGTTTTAAAATCCCATACTCTTACACCGTCCTGCGCAGAAGAAGCAATCAAACTGCCACAGGGACTTACTGCCAGCGCTCTAATAAGACCTGTATGACCAAAAAAAGTTTCTTTTTCCCTGCCGGTATAAATGTCCCAAACTTTTACAGTCGTATCCAAAGCCCCGGAAACAACATATCTGTTATCCGGTGTAAATATAATAGTACTTATAATATCTGAATGACCTAGCTGAGGATAAACTTTTAAATCGTACCCGGAAGTTTTTTCACCCGCTGACCGGCAGGAAAAAAATGAGAAAAAGCACAATAATATTATAATACCGCTTTTAATCTTCATTAATAATGTTGTTTAGATAATCCAGAATAAGGTCTGTATCTTTATAACCCCTAATTTGCGAAAAAGCATTTATGGACAAACTAACTGCATCAGTTAATTGATCTTCTTTTCTTTCTATCTTGCGGTAGTAAAATACACCCATCGCATAATATGAATCTTTATCGCCGGGATTTAATGTTATGGCTGTCTCAAAGTCTGCCAAAACAACAGCGTCTTCTAATTCTCTTCCGATGTTTGCAATTGCGCGGTTGTAATATGCAGCAGAATTCAGCGGATCAAGTTCGATAGCTTTATCAAAATCCTTAACAGCAGAATCAAGATATCCGCCAAGTGCAAGCGCTACACCGCGTTCAATGTACGGAGCGGGATTGTTGCTTACCGGGCGAACTGCTCTTGAGAAAGAACGTATATCCGGTTTTGTTTCTGTTTCGCTAAAACTCATTGCCATACCAATAAGCGGCGATATAAGATCTATTCGTGTTCCATCGGTATCTCCGGAAACACCAGCCGGTCCTCTTAAACTTAACACCCATGTGTTGGAAGTTTGAGGTCCAAGGTTGGGATTACCTGCTCTGAACAAAACAGCGACAAAGAAAACAACAAGAATGCCTGCGGCTGCCGCAAGATAAATACGCGATGTATTGGAAAAACTCCTTTTTGCTGCAGTAAACGAAACAACATTATCTTTTTTTTCTGTTATTCCGCCGACAGCAAGACCTGCGCCGATGGCTTCCCTGTAGTTCACTGCAATGGCATAAAATGTCCGCTCGTATATTAATGCAGTAATAAGCGGAAGTTTATATTTATCCAGAATATTTTCCGGGGTATATCCTTCGATAGTCATGTTTGTCTGATCGCAGTATTTTTGCAAAATATCATCATCTTTGTTTAAGGAAAGCATATACAATAACGCCAGGACTTTTTCCTTATCGGCTCCCTTAAGATGAAAAATATCACATATGCGCGAAATTTCTTCTTTGTGTTCAGCGTTATACTTGGAAGCTGCCTCAAGAGTAATACCAAGGTGTTTCCGCATATTATCGATATGTATATTTTTATTCATGTTAAGCTCCTGTTTATATTACCAATAACCTGCTGTAATAAAACCAAAAAAGGTTTCCAAAGTTCTTTATCTTCTGCGATTCCGGAAACCGAACAAAATGTTGAAAAAAGCATTTGCCTGGAATACTTGCTCATTTTATATTCACCATCGCTGCTTACCTGTAAAGGATACTGCGAAAAATGATCCGGAAGGCATTCTAGGAATTTTTCCAGATTCTTATCGTCAAATTCTTTTTCGAATATGTCTTTAAAAAATGACATCCACATAAAACGACTGTCCGGCTGCAGATATTTTTCATCTTCGACAATGTCATGACCTGTATAGGAATCTTTTTCGTCACCGTCAGACAATTGGTTATCCAAAGATACATTATAAAACTGTTTAAGGAACAAACCATGAATCATATCCAGTTCCCGTCTGGAATAATTCTCACTTACAGAAGGCTTCATTACAAGACGATGAAGCAAATTTATTTTTTCACGGTAAGTGCCTTCCAGTTTTGTTCTATTTAAATCAAATTTGTCTTTATCTTCAGTTAAAAACTTTCCAATTTTAATAATATGATTTTTGATTGTTTTTCTTTCGCTGGAATTATATGTCTCGCTGGAATCAATATCATTAGTTTTTTTATTAAGACCGTAACTTCTGCTTTTTAACTGTTTAATAAAAACTTCCATCTCTGTGGGAACATAAATGGATTGCCCGGAAGGAGTACCTTCCAGTATTTCCTGTATAAGTTCAAAAAAAGAAATCTGGCGTTCAATTGCCGCTTTCGACATTTCCGGAAACTCAACCCGGACAGTGTCATCCAGATTTTTCCTGCCTGTTTTTAAAAGTTCAGCAATAATATTTTTACCGGACCCGGATTTTTCAAGACCAAATCCCAAAAGCGTATAATTTCTGTGCCCGTAGTAATCAAAAGCTTCGTAAACACTGGGAGGATCATGACGAAGTTTGTGCAGAATCAGGCCAGAAAAATCCCAGTCTTCCCACACGCGTTTTCCGTCATAATTTTCTGACATTCCGTCCAAAGCATCAAAAAAGTTTTCTGGAATCGCGCGCCGCACTGCGGAATTTTCTTCGCTAATGGAATCGTTATACACTCTGGAAAATTCATGCAGGAATTTATCGTTTTCTGCATCCACAAAATATTTAACAACATCTGCGCTGCCGAATATTTTTCTTGCTTTTTCTTCATCCCAGGAAGAAATATCTTTTGGGAAAAGACAGGAAAAATGCTTTTCTTTGCTTCTGGACATAGCATTAATGTCCAATGTCCACTTGCCGCTTTTTTCGACAATATAATTTAAAATACCCAAATTGCCGGTATTATTTTTTGGAATAAAAATCAGACCAGGAAAATAATCGCGCAATACAAGCGCCAGAACAGCAGCGTTACATTCTTTAATGGATTTCAAAATACACCTCTGATCTTGTGAAAATCGGCGGTTTACCGCGATGAATGTAATTATAGCACGGCGCTTTTTGTCTGTATATATTGAGGGTTGATATGTATTAATCAAATTTAACTGTTCCATACTGTAATAGTGTGAAAAAGTTTCCTGTTTTTTCCCGGTGCATAAAAAAAACAGGCCTTTTTAAGACCTGTTTTAAGCAAATACTATAAACCGGATTAATTTGGAGTTCTGCGGCTGTAAAGTACCTTTAAAATTTCCTGAACATCGGCAAAATCGGGATCAAAAATCGCTACTTTTTCAAAAGCGTCGATAGAAGCGTTCAGTTTTGCTGCAGCTTCAACAGGTCTGTTTGCGGCTCTTAACTGCTCCCAATCCTTGCTATAAATGATTCCCATTAAATAATAAGCGCCTTTTACACTCTGAAGGTTAATCTGCATTAGTGCCTGAAGGTCTGCTACTGCTTTATCGTTATTATTTCCGCTTTCATAATAACTTAATCCGCGGATATATAACGCATACGGATCGTCCTTGTTTAAAGCAAGCGCCATATCGCTGTATTTGATTGCTTCGGCGGCATCCCCAGGACCGCCCCTGTCGATATATAAACCGGCAAGCATGACGCAGGTATCAAAATCGTTGGGATTGGCAGTTAATGAAGCACGGTATTGAGTAATAAGCGCGTTAATTTCATCATCCGGTCTTATCGCTCCCTTGGTTCTGCCGGCTGTCATACGCATTGTTCTGACAGGGCGGTTATTTACCCTTAACATGGTGATGGAATCTTCATCATCATCCTGCGGAACAAAATCCGATGATCCGAACCTTGCAACCCAGCTATCGGGGTCGTGTTCGGCAAGCGAATCGCGGTTATCCGGAATACCGGCACATCCAACCAGGATAAGCGCCGCCGCAGTTAAAACAAGAAAAGCAACTTTTATTTTCATTTTAGTCTCCTATAACACTTTATATGGGAAAAACACCCCTCGTTTTTTCCCCTAATTACGGTTTTATTACAATAAGCCCAATTATAAATGCCTGGTTATTCGGCGGATTTTTGTTATTTATTCTGAATAAATAAGTTTTTGATTCATTGGCAGGAAAAACCGCATAATCCTCACGGATATTTTGACCGGAATTTGTGGAATGTGTCCTTGACGGCGGCCTGGAACCTGGATCATCCAACTGAAAGACTTGCGCTTCTACATTGGAAGTTGCTGAGCTTCCTGCTGCAAGAAGTTCGTATCTGCCTGACGGTAATTCACCTGTAAAACCTGTACTGTTGCCTCTGGAAACAACGCTGCCAAACAGGGAAAAAGCACCGGCAGCAACATTAAGGCTTTGACCGCCTCTTTTATGAAATACAAGCTTAAGATTATCCAAAGCGCCCAATAATGGGTTTAATGTAAAAACCTGATTTACTCTTACCCTGAGCGCAAGCATTGTAATAAAAGCAGTTTCTCTGGAAGGATTAATTAATTCAACAGTATATGTCCCGCTTACCGGCACATTAAAACGGACAAGTGCCCCTTTAAGACGGAACTTATTTCTGTCGATTATAGTCCCGTCGGTTCCGGATCCTTGATACACAATTAAATCAACTTCGCCGTCTCTGTCAGTGGCAGCCATAATCACATGCTGTACATTTGCTTCCATATGCATGGTCATAAGCATACTGCCGGACGGAGCAACTCTCCCGCCAAACAGCGGATTTCCGTTTGGAATGTACTCGTAGTATCTATTACTCCCCATAACCTGATCCGTAATATAAAACAAGTTACCAAGAGATACGCTAAGGTTATCATAGACTGTCTGAGCGAATGAATTCGCCGAAACAGATATAAAAACGATAATAATAAGCAGTTTTTTTAACATATAAGTATAAAACCTCCGGATACATTAAATTAAAATTTCCAGGAAAAAATGTCAAGTATTATTGTAATTACGGTAAATTTCCAATAAAATACAAAGAATCCAACAAACAAGGCCGATTGGCCAAAAAGGAGCGTTAAATGAAAAAAGTGAGTGTTTTTGCAAGTTTATTAATTCTTTTATTTGTTTTTACAAACTGCGCATCAACCGGAAGCGCCGGTCAAATCACCAGCGGAACAATCAGGGATTTTGTCTGCAGAGTAAGTATAAATTTTCATCCAAGTGTAGATGAATATTTAAGAAGTCTTGTAAATGTTTCTCTTAATATGGGAAGTGAAGACGGAGACACTTTAGCACGGCATTTCTCAATCAGGCGCGGAGGCGGCAGCGGATCAGGTTTTGTGTATGTAGACGATAAGGGTAATAATTTTATTATTACAAATCATCATGTTATTGCTCAGGCATATACATATACCGTTACATTTGAAGACGAAAACAACAATATTAAAAGGCAATTTAAAAATTTAACAGTTTTTGGCTACGACAGAGAAAACGATTTGGCAATTCTACAATTCCCCAACGGAGAAAGACCTTTTAAAAGAGGACTGCCGATAATTGCAAAAGACGCTCAGGATCTTGATCCTGTATTTTCTGCAGGATATCCCGGAATGCCGATAGAGCAAAGATGGAGAATTGCACCCGGAACTATAACAAGCGCAAAACATGAGTTTGATAAAAAATTTATTATTCTTCATAATGCCAATACAGACCCGGGAAATTCCGGAGGTCCGCTTCTTGCAGCAGATCCAAGATCTCCTGCAGGTTATGCAGTACAAGGCGTAATTTACGCACATTTCAGAAATCCAAACAGCCGTGAAAGATATGACGGCGGAAACATGGCGGTTCCATCAACCACACTTTTAAAATTCCTTGATCTTACTTTTGAAGAAAAAAAATTAAATGACGAAGAACAGATTAAACGCCGTGTAAATGCTTTTGTAACAATGCTTAACAACGAATTAAACAATGAAGCGCTTTTGGATTTACCTATTTTTATGTCTCCGGCAATGCTGGCAGATAATCCGAATATTACACTGGAAGTATGCAGAAGCGAACTTGGCTCAATGAGTTTAACCAACCCTGAGCTTGCGCAGTTAAGAAGGAGTATTGAAGAAATCAGCATAAATAATCCGCCATGGGCTATTGAACTTGCAACCACTTTGGTAAGAATTGTTCTGCCGGCAATCAAAGCAATTTCGGCAGATACAAGAAACCAGGGAATCAGAGCTGTAAAAACCGAAACAAATAATTTTGGCGGTTACACTGTATTTTTTAATATTGGCGGATATCCTTTCCGGTCTGAATGGGTTAAAATAAACGGTACATGGACCATTAACAGTTTCCATTTTGATGATGGTGAATTTAACAATGCTCCGGAATATGCATCATGGCACCCAAAAGATTTATATGTAAATTATGAGTTCAGTTCAAGCAGGGATATTGACTGCTACATTGTTGATGAACTTAGAGAAGGAAGACTGGTTATCCGTACAGAGAGCGCTGTAAATGTGATTCTAGAAGTTTTGCATAACGACAGAAGACTTCCTGTAACAGAGACAATTACAGGCAGAGACAGGGTAACCAGAAAAGAATTTGTTGTTACTGTTCCAAGCGGCGCTGTAACAATCGTAGTTGGCACCAACTCACAGGGAGTAACAAATGTCCCATATTCGATTCTTGTGACACAGCAATAAAGTTTTAATAATAAAAAAAGCGGCTCAGACGAGCCGCTTTTTTTTGCAGATAATTTTAAGATTATCTTCTGCCGTAAAGCACCTGAAGAATTTCTGCAGTATCAATAAAGTTCGGATCCAGCGCTACAACCATTTCGAATGATTCGATAGCGGCTTCCAGTTTGGCAGCAGCTTCGGCAGGTCTGTTTGCAGTTCTTAACTGTTCCCATTCCCTGCTGTAAATCATTCCCATCATGTAAGTTGCGCTCTTTGCGCTCTGAACATTTAATCTTACAGCAGCCTGAAAATCGTTTAATGCACTTGCATTATTACCGGCTTCTGTGTGGCTTACGCCGCGCGCAAACATCGCCTGAGGATCATCTTTATTGATTGCAAGCGCCATGTTGCTGTAGCGAATCGCATTGGCTGCATCACCAGGTCTGTTTCTGTCGATATACAAACCGGCAAGCATGATACATGCATCAAAGTTCTGCGGATCGGTTCTGAGGATAGCTTCGTTCTGTCTAATAAGATCGTTAATTTCTTCGTCCGGTCTTACCGCACCCTTTGTTCTGCCGTCTGTCATCGGCATAATTCTGATATTGACTCCGTTGATTCTGGAAACAATAACAGATCCGTCCAGCTGCATGGAAGGCAGAAAGTCTTTGTTCTCAAATTCTGTTACGGTGGAATTATGTTCCGCAGGTCTGAAATCTTTCATAACCGGAGGAACATTTCCGTGTCTATTGGCTGCTACGGGTGTTCCGCCGCAGCCAACAAGCGCTGCCACTGCAGCAAGTGTCAAAATAGCAAAAATTATTCTCATTTTTTGGTCTCCTATATTATTATAATCGGAAAAACAACCTTCATTTTTCCCTTAATTTAAAAAAACCGAATTAATTTTCGGTCATCTGAATTAAAAAGCCAAAACAAAATGCGCTCGTTTTTGAGGAACTTTTGTTCTGAATCCTGGGATAGTAGTACTTTGTCGGATCCGCTGTAAAAATGGCAAAATCTGCAAGAGCAACTGTTTCGGTATTAACAGAAACAATTGTGCCGGCAGTCTGATTAACGGCACGCTGCTCTACAACTTCTGCATCAACGTTTCTGACAGCTTTTTCTCCAGCGCCTACAAGGATGTAATCGCCTCTGACATATTGACTGTTAAAATACCCTGTTAAGCTTCCCTGATTCACCTTACCGCCGAATAATGTCCATTTATTGGCAGGAATTTTTGCATTTGCCGGAAGTGAGCTAGCCAAAAGCTGTGACAAGCCAAAAGTATGATCTATGGCTTCTGCCATTGCAACGAGGGTAAAAGCGGGGTTTCTTTCTGCTCTAAGTGTGACAACCGATACAAAAACCGCTTTATTTGATGAATTAATCAATTCAAATGTGTGTTCACCGGACACAGTGGGTTTAAAACGGACAACACATATTGAATCCGGACGGGTATCTTTGGCGATTACAGTTCCGCCGGTTCCTGAACCCTGGTAAACCTTAAGATCGACGTCGCAGTCCAGTAAATCCGGGGCTGCCAGCATTAAATATTCAACACCTGCCGTATAGGTATTTCTCATTGTGATGGTTTTACCAGCCTCAAGATAAGTGCCTAATAGAGCATTTGCTCCGTTGTAGTCAAAATTATCAAGCTGGGCAACAGTTGATAGAAGGACTACGTTTGCCAATGAATCCATCATGTAATCAAAGGCAGTTTGCGCATGTGAATTTACCGCAAAAGCGACTAAAAACACAAAAACAAGTACTTTTTTCATTAATTTTTGCTCCTTATTAATGGAAATTTATTCTTACTTGTCTATTTTACCAGTAAAGGGAAAAAAGCACAATATATTGATGACAGAATTCCAAATTTTTTATTTTTCCAATATAATAGTCCTTGGGAAGGGGATTTTGAGCA
>WQXC01000063.1 GCA_009785045.1 Treponema sp.
AAAATTAAAAGTGTACGAAAAGCAGTTTTTTGACGGCTGCCGGGGAAACGGCGTAGACGAAAAAACTATTCGGGAAGTTTGGGCGATGATGCTTTCCTTTGACGGTTATTCTTTTTGCAAACCGCATTCCGCATCCTACGCGATGGTGTCTTATCAGTCGGCATATTTGCGTGTGCATCATCCTGCGGAGTTTATGGCGGCAGTCCTGTCGAATCAGGGCGGGTATTACCGTCCTCATGCGTATATCGCAGAGATTCGGCGTATGAAACTTTTTACAGCAGGGCCTGACATAAATATTTCCAGGTGGAAATACTACGGCAGGGCAAACGATGTTGTAATTGGTTTTATGGCTATTAAGGGTTTGTCGGTATCCGGGGTGAATGTTATTATCGAAGAACGTGACAGGGCAGGGGATTTTACCTCGCTGGAGAACTTTTCACAGCGGGTTAGGCTTTCCCGCGATGATATTACAGCGCTTTGCCCTGCCGGTGTGTTTGACAGTATTTCAAACGGTCTTTCCCGTCCTTTGCAGGCGCGGAATTTATTAAAAACGAATAAGGCAACGGATAACTTTTTGTTGTTTCCGGAAAATAATGGCAGCCGCAGAGATAATTTTTGCAGCGATGATTATCGTCACAAGGACGATTTATTTAACGAATACTGTGCGCTTGGGTTTTTGCGGAAAACCCATCCTTTGGGTCTTTGGAAAAACGAAGTTTCTGCGGTTAAAAACCGCGTTAAAGCTCTGCACATAAAAAATTATCTTAATAGACATGTCTGTCTTATCGGCTGGCCTATTACCCAGAAAGAAGTGTGGACAAAAGACGGGTTAAGTATGAGTTTTTTAAGCCTGGAAGATGAAACCGCTATGTACGAAACTGTCGTTTTTCCGCAGATTTACGATCGTTACAATAATCTGCTTTTCGATCAGCATCCTTTACTGGTAAGCGGCTGGGTTAAAGATGATCAGGGCGCTGTGATCCTGGAAGTTAGTAAGATTGAATTATTGGTTCAGAATTAACGCAGTGCCGGAATAAAATATTATAGCAGTTTTTCTCTTGCTGCATTTATTTTTTCGTTTACGCCGCTGAAAACTTCTACTATAAGAGGATCAAACTGTTTGCCGGAAGAATCTTTTATTATTTTAAGCGCTTCTTCGTGGCTAAGCGGTTTTTTATACGGCCGTTCAGAAACCAGTGCGTCGTAAACATCGACTATTGCCATTAAACGTGCCTGAAGCGGTATTTCATATTCTTTTAATCCGCATGGATAACCTGCGCCGTCCCAGCGTTCGTGGTGACTGGCTGCAATTAATTTGGCGTTTTGTAAAAATTCGGCATCTCCAGTTTCTTTGATTGCCTTCTCTATTATTTTTACGCTTTCACTGGAATGTGTTTTCATTATTTCAAATTCTTCGGCTGTCAGCGGACCGGGTTTGTTTAAAATGGAATCGGGGATGGCAATTTTTCCCAAGTCATGAAGGCGTGCGGAAGATATTACAGATTCCAGATCCCATTTGTAAATTTCATCTGCATATACTCCATTTGCTATCATTGCTTCTATCAATATTTTCATGTACCCTGCTGTACGATCGATGTGTCCGCCAGTGTTGTTATCACGGCTTTCTACAAGGTCTGCAAAGGTGTAAACAATTCCGTTCTGTAGCTGTACGAGCTGTTCTGTGCGTTTAATAAGCTGAGATGTACGTTCACGGATTAAATCATCAATATTAAGATGATACCTTATGCGATTTATTAGTACCGGTTCAGAGAAAGGTTTCATTATAAAATCTCTTGCTCCGCTTTCGATGCCGTAGGCTTCGCTTACAGAGTCTGTCCGCCCTGTCAGAAATATTACCGGTATTTCTGCGTACGAAGGATTTGATTTTAAGCGTTTCATTGCGGCAAATCCGCTCATCTCCGGCATTTCTATGTCGAGTAAAATCAGGTCCGGCGTAAATTTTTCCAATGCAGAAAACATTTGCTCTGCAGAAGATAATGCTATCACGCGATAGTGTTTTACCAAAACCTCTTCTGCGACTGTAAGGTTTGTTGCGTTATCATCAACTAAAAAAATTGTTTTTTGCATAATTTTATATATACTTTTTTACGTAATCCATCAGTACAGACTGTACAATGGGCTTGCTGATTACGGCAAGAGCGCCTGATTTTTTTGCATTTGATAGAAGTTCATCATCAGTCCAGCCTGTAAGAAAGAGAACCGGAATATCACTGTATTGGCTGTTTTCTTTTAACTTTACAATTGCTTCAAGCCCGCTCATTTCCGGCATTTCCACATCCAGAAGAATTAAATCCGGACGTTTTTTTTCCAAAAGATTAAACATTTTTTCCGCTGATGGCATTGTTAATACCTTATAATCATTGTCCAGCGCGGAAGCGGCCATTGTCAGGTTGGCGTCATTGTCATCTACAATAAAAATTAATTTGCCCATTGTAACCTCTGATCTATCCGATTAAATTCTTAAAATCTTCTTTAATCAAACGTAATTCTTTTGCTATCCTTATATGTTTACCGACTTTATTGTTAAGCTCAAGCGGCTTAAATGGTTTTACAATAAAATCCGAAGCTCCAAGAGACATCGCTTCGTTAACGTGTTCCATTGTGCCTTCTGTTGTTATTATGATAATCGGAGTATCCTTGTGTTCAGGCAGCGCTCTTATCATCGGAATCAGATCAAATCCGTTTAGTACAGGCATTATATAATCCAGTAAAATTAAATCCGGAGTTTTATTTCGTAAAAAATCTATAACATCCTCCGATTTTGAAAGCACATAAACCTTGTACCTGTCGTGCAAAGCATACTGCATAGCGCGCAGCATGCTGGAAACATCGTCAACGACAAGGACGCTTGGTTTGTTATCATTGTCATCATCATCATTGGAGGAGCTTTTCTTTTTTTTTGTACTTAAGTGACTTTCGATACTTTCAATCAGTTTAATGGTTGTAAAAGGTTTTATTACATAATCGGCAGCGCCAAGGCTTAAACCTTTAACAACGCTTTCCCTGTCACTATTGCCGGTAAGGAATATTACAGGAATCTGAACATACCGCTCGTCTGATTTCAGGCTTTTAATAGCTTCATAACCGTCAATGTCCGGCATGTTAACGTCCAGTAAAATTAAATCCGGCTTAAAGATTTCCAGCAGCTCATACATTTTAACTACAGAATCTGCAGGAAAGACTTCGTATTTATCCTGAAGTCTTGTTTTAAGTGTTTTTAAACTGTAATTTACATCATCAACATAAATAATTTTTTTTCGGGTATTTGTACCGGAAATATCTGATGCAGTTCTAAAATTTGCTCCCATTAAACTAATCCCCCAAGTTTCTCGACTATTTGTTTAAAGTCCATCTTGTCGATACTGTCGCGCAGCCAATCAGCAAGACCGTCATCGGACTCATAATTGTACTTTTCTATCTCCGACATTGCCTGGTCTGCTCCGTCCATATCATAGTCCTTACAGGCAATTAGGAGTTTTAATAACTCATTTGAATCCGGCTTATCCTTTTTCGGTTTTGGATTCTCAGCCTCCATATCCGAAAGTAATTTATCTATATCGTATACTATTTTTCGGATAATTTCAAGAAAAATAGGATTATGTTCATTTATATAGGCTAAATCACCGGATTTTGCGGCTTCTTCGAGGCTTTTTGCGCTTGCGGCCACCTGTCCGGCAAATATATCATAACTGGTTCCCTTTATTCCATGTACTTTGATTTTATAGTCATTAAGCGTTTTTTCACTAACGTTTTCTATTACATCCAGCATGGAACGGACGCTTGCCGAATAGGAACGCAGAACCCTTAAATATGTCTGTTCGTCACAGCCGTACCGCAGGAAACCTTTTATGATATTTAACCCTGGTATATCCTTGTTCAAAAGTTGTGTCGATGTTTGCTTCTGTGTTAGAGTTAACGAGACTGTATGAACTGCCGCGGCATTTTCTGCCATTTCAAATTCGCTGTGAAGTACATGCTCTGTAATGATGTCTAAAACTTTTTTTGTTTCTTTTGAATAATTTTTTATTTCGGAAATTATTTCCAAAGCGCTTTTTCTGTCGTACTCTGCGGTAGTTTCCTGAATTGCTGTTAATCTTTCGATTAAATCATCGATATCTTCATCTGCGCACAGTTCGTTTTGCCTGGATTTAAGTTTATTAAGTATTGTTCGTAAATCGTTTAAAAAATCTGGAGTAAGAGTTTTAATTTGATCTATATCGTTTTCGCGGCTGAGTTTTTCCAGTTTTAAAGCCATGTTGGATAGCGATGTCTCTTCGATATTTGCAAGGGAGCTTTTTATTCCATGAACAATGACAATATACTTTCGCAGAATTTCTTCATCATCTGTCTGTAAATAATTTTCCTCCAGCCAGGTGATAGTTTTCTGCGCATCTCTGATAAATGATTCATGTAAAAGTTTATCCGTCTGCTGTTGTGTATTGGAATTTTTTGTTTCTGTTTTTTGGCTGCGCGCAGCTTCGATTACTTCCGGCGGCTGTTTGTCGCGTACATATTTATTAAGAAGAGTATCAAGCTGACGTATGTCTATAGGTTTGGAAATAAAATCGTCAAAACCGTTTTGCATGAACATATCTGCCTGTCCTGCTACTGCGTTGGCTGTTAATGCTACTATGGGTTCTTCGTAGCCTAAATCGCGTATGTTTTTTGTTGCTTCTATGCCGTCCATTTCCGGCATCATGTGATCCATAAATATTACATCATATGTTTTATTTTGTTTTATTTTATTAATTGCTTCATATCCGCTCATGGCTGTGTCAATTTTTAACTTGTAAAGTTTCATAAGACCCAGAGCAACATACAGGTTTGTTTCAACATCATCAACAATTAAAACGCTTCCGTAAGGCATTGGATCCCGTGAGATTTGCCCTCTTTTTCTTTGTGTCATGTAATTTGTCTGGAATTGCTGCAGGTTGGCAGCAACGTCCTTGCCAAGAACTTCGGAATTTATAGTTTGCTGCGGCAATTTTACTACAAAGAATGAGCCAACTCCCAGCTCGCTTTCTACATATAAGTCGCCGTTCATAAGATTTAAAAGACGCTGGGTAATTGCTAAACCAAGTCCTGCGCCCTCTATAGTATTATTTTTTCTCTGATTAAAACGGGAATATGTTTCATACATTTTTCCCAATTGTTCTTTGGTCATTCCGTAACCTGTGTCCCGTACGCTTAATACGAGCGTTACATCTTCTTTGTTAGAAATAGAAAAAACTGATAATGTTACTTTGCCTGCATCTGTATACTTAAAAGCATTGGAGAGAAGATTATTAAGAATTTGTTTAATGCGAAGCTCGTCTCCTATTAATTTTGCAGGAACATTTTCATCAACCTGAAGCTCAAACTCGATAGGTTTAGAATCAATACGCATCATGTTTAATTGCACAGAGTCATTAATCATGCTTGCTACATTATATTTTGCGGGCATGATATCCAGTTTGCCTGCTTCGATTTTAGAAATATCCAGTATATCGTTTATTATTCCCAAAAGAAGATCGCATGAACTGTATATCTTGCCAAGTCCTTCTTCTATTTCCGCTGGCAGCGATTCGTGCTGTATTAGAATTTCTGTAACGCCCAATATCGCATTCATTGGTGTTCGTATTTCGTGGCTCATGTTTGCCAGGAATGAAGATTTTGTCTGGCTTGCCATTTCCGCAGCGTCAAGAGCTTTGCGGCGATCGGAGCCCGAAATAGCGACTGCCATTAAATCTGCCAAAGAGGAAACAAAGTTTTGCTCTTCCAGCGACCATTCACGCATTTCCGGATACTCTTTGCAGCGCATTTGTTCAACGCAAACTACGCCAATCATTTTTCCGTTAACGTGAATGGGAGCATGAAGCGCGGCGCATAGTGAATTGTAGTAGTCGTCGGAAACAACAGATACAAGTTTGCAGTCATTGCTGTTTTTCATTACGATTAGCCGTTCAGACTTAAGCAGGTTTGCATATTCCTGACGGATTGATAAATTAAATTTATCTTTTATTGGATTATCTCCGGTATATGCGTCGTAGCAGGAGATGCATTCCAAATTCTCTTCGTTTTCTTCCAGTCTCCATATGCCAATACAAAAAGTGTTTAATGCAATACATCCTTCCTGTGAGATTATATCTGCGGCAGTTTCAAAATTTCCCATGGAAATGGCAGGCAGTTTGGTTATTTTTGCCAGCGTATCGCTTAGTTTTTTTGCATATTCATAACTAAATACTATTTTGTGTTCCATTTCTTTGTGCTTTGAAATATCGCGGGCAATACCCAATACTCCAACAGCATCGCCATCAAGTATAAGCGGTGTTTTTATGGTTTCAACAAGAGGAATTGTTCCGTCTGCACGCGGCGAATATTCTTCTATTACGACTGTACGTCCTTCGGTAAGAACTTTTTTGTCCCACTCTCTGAACTCTTCTGCTTTTTCAAAAGATAAACCAAGACCTTCAATATCATCTTTCCCGATTATCTCTTCCTTATTGCGTCCGAAAAATTCCAGAAACGCTTTATTACATTCAATAAAACGCAAGTCCATATCTTTAATAAAGAGAAGATCGGGAAATGAATCAAATAATGTAGTAAGAGTTGTTGTCTGCAGTTTAAGCTCGCAAGTGCGTTCTTCAACAAGCTGTTTAAGTTTTTTTTCTGTCAACTTGCTTCTTGCGAAAAGAAAAACAATCAAGGCAAGTATACATAAAAATAATATAGATAACGTAATCAACAACATACAATTTTCCTTATTTATTAATAGTCAAAGAAGCCGCAAGATTTACAGCTTCTTTTTCTGCATCTTCAAATTCGCTGTGTAAAATATGTCCCATAATTATATCAAGAGCAGTTTTTGTTTCTTTTGAATATTTGTTTATTTTTGCAAGTATGTCCAGCGCGCCTTTTCTGTCATAATTTGCCGCTTTTTCCTGGACTGCTTTTAACTTTTCCTGCAGATCTATAATATCTTCGTTCGTAAGTTTATGATCCATGTTTTTATTTTCTTGCAAAGATTCCAATTTTTCTAGCAGTATCTTTAGATTTTTTATAAAATCCTGTATAGACTTCTCTATCTTTTTAATATCCTTATCCCGCCCGTTTTTTTCCAGTTCTAATGCTGTTTCGGCAAGTTCCGGTTCATCTATATTCCAGAGCGAGCTCTTAATTCCGTGGACAATTACTGTAAATTTTTGCAATACATCTTCGTTTGCAAAATGCGAAGATTGTTCTTCCAGCCATGTAACTGCTTTACGGGCATCTCTTAAAAATGATTCCTTTAGTAAAGGAGAATCAATCTGAGGAGGTGAATCGCTTTTGTTGTCGGTTGTATAATTTACCTGCTGCCGCGCAGCTTCAATAACTTCCGCCGGCTGTTTATCGCGTATATATTTATTTAAAATGTAATTCAACTGGCGTATATCTATTGGTTTCGAAATGAAATCATCAAAACCTTTTCGTAAAAATATATCTGACTGTCCGGAAACTGCATTGGCTGTAAGTGCAACAATGGAAGCCTTATATCCTGTGTTACGTATATGTTTTACCGCTTCTATGCCGTCCATTTCCGGCATCATGTGATCCATAAATATAATGTCGTATATTTTTCCTTTATTAATTATATCGATAGCTTCCTGTCCGCTCATTGCAGTATCAATTTGAAGCTTGTACATTTTCATTAATCCCATGGCTACATATATATTTGTTTCTACATCGTCAACAACAAGAACTTTTCCGTACGGCATTGGGTCGCGTGTTATTTGACCTCTTTTTCTGTGTGTCATATAATTTATGCGGAATTGCTGCAGGTTTGATGTTACTTCTTTGCCAAGCACATCTGAGTCAACCAATCGCTGCGGCAGCCGTAATGTAAACAAGGATCCTTTTTCAACTTCACTTTCAACATTTAATGTGCCGTTCATCAGGTTGACTAGACGCTTTGTTATGGAAAGACCAAGGCCGGTTCCTTCTATCGTGACATTTTTGTCCAAATTAAAACGCGAATATTCTTCAAATAACTTACCTAATTGCTCTTCTGTCATTCCATGGCCTGTATCCCTGACGCTTAAAACCAGAATAACACTGTCTTTTTCCTTGCGTGAAGATTCTGAGTTAACTGATAAAATAACTTTACCGGCATCGGTATACTTAAATGCATTGGACAATAGGTTATTCAAAATCTGTTTAATTCTAAGTTCATCACCGACTAATTTTGCCGGAACGTTTTCATCAATTTGCAGTTCAAAATCGATTGGTTTACTGTCGATTCGCATCATATTCAGAAGAGCCGAATCGTTTATCATGCTTGCAACTTTGTACTGTGCAGGCATAATGTCCAGTTTGCCGGCTTCGATTTTAGAAAAGTCAAGGATATCATTAATTATTCCAAGGAGCAAATCGCATGAACTGTATATTTTGCCAAGACCTTCTTCGATTTCTGATGGAAGCGTTTTATGCTGGATTAATATTTCTGTGATGCCCAGAATTGCATTCATCGGTGTGCGTATTTCGTGGCTCATGTTTGCCAAAAAAGAGGATTTTATCTGACTTGCCATTTTGGCAGCTTCCAGCGCCTGGCGGCGGCCTGAGTCGGAGATTACAAGCGCCATTAAGTCAGCCAAAGAAGAAGCAAAAGATTGTTCTTCTGCTGCCCATTCGCGTTTTTCGTTAAATTGATTATAATTTCTCTGCTCAACGCTAACCACTCCTGCAAGCTTGCCGTCTACATATATGGGAGCATCAAGCGCAGCGTACAAACTGCTGTATCCGTCAAAAGTATTTGTAATTAATTTGCAGTCATCAATAGTGTTCATTACTATTAATCGTTCAGATTTTAACAGTTTTACATAATTACCACGGTTTGTTAAATTAAAACTTTTCTGATCGGTAAAATCACCGGCGCTTGCGTTATAATAAATAACATTTTTTAGAGTATTATCGTTTTCATTATAACTCCAGATTCCGACACAACTGGTATTTAAAGCTTTGCACCCTTCCTGCGCGATAACGCCTGCAGCAGCTTTTAAAATTCCGGCAGATAGAGTAGGGGACTTTGTTATTTTTGCAAGCGCATCGTTAAGTTTTTTTGTATGGGTGATACTAAATGCCATTTTTGCGGTTTGCATTGCAAGTTCATTAGTCCGTTTTTCTACAAGCTGCTCAAGCTGTTTGCCGGCATAGCGGCTTCTTGTAAAAAAGATAAAAACAAGAGCAAGTACAAACAAGAGCAATACAGAAAGTAATATAAACAATGGACGCTGTGCTTCCGCTACTTTAACTCTGTAATCGTAGGTTCTTCGCATCCAGCTGTCAGAGATTCCCTTTAAATCTATCATCTCAAGCGCTTTATCAATTATGGAACACAGGATAGTTTCATTAACATTTATTCCGAATTTAACATCAAAAGGATTATCAAATATAATATTATTTTTAAAGTTAGGTATTTCCAGATAATTGGTCAGGTATAATAATCTTCTTTGGTTCGCCATTACCATTTCAACTTCTCCAAGCTGCAATGCGCTGAAGGCTTCCTCTACATTTTCGTATTCGATTGTGTTTATATGATTGGGAAACCATTTTTTAAAAGTGGTAGAGTATGCTGTATTTTTTGCAAGACCTACTTT
>WQXC01000064.1 GCA_009785045.1 Treponema sp.
TGATATAATTAAGGTGAAGGGAGAAATTGACATGGCAGCGACATTATTACAAGAGATTAGCCAGGACGAACACGAAAAAGCCCGTATACGCAGCCGCAGAATGTATGAGATGGACAAATACTCAGATTACCATACTGCCATTGAAATAGGCGAAATGCGCTCGGATGAAAAATGGCAGAGTATTGTTGCTGACATAAAAGCAGAAAATGAGCGGCTTCGTTTGCAAATATCCGAACTGAACGCCAAACTCTAACCCAAATTCAATTAACCACCTAACCGCTGTCTGCAAAGGCAGCGGTTTTTTCGTTCCATTTATTGCCATTTTTTGCATATTCCCCTATAATAGGACTCGGGGGAGTGTCTTGCCAATAATTATGAAGACTGGTAGATTCATTACGCTTTTTCTTTTGGCAGCGATGCTTTTTTATGCCTGTAAAACAATCGAGCCAGCGGTCGAAGAAGAACCGGAAGTCCTGCCTGAACCCCGGCAGGGGCATACAGGTCCTGTAGTCTCTGTAGCATTCAGCCCCGATGGTAAACAGTTTGTATCCGGTTCATTCGACAGCACTATAAAACTTTGGGATACAGAAACAGGCAATGAAATTCATACCTTTTCCGGGCATAAAGGCCGAATATACTCTGTGGCATTTAGCCCTGACGGGAAACAGATAGTATCTTCCGGCTCCACAGACAGAAATATAAAAATCTGGGATATAGAAACAGGCGAAGAAATAAAAACAATGCAAATGCAATCCAGAATGGTTACCTCTGCCCTATTCAGCCCTGATGGCAGGTTTGTCCTTTCCGGTTCAATTAATAACACAGTTATACTCTGGAACGCAGAAACCGGCAGGGAAACCAGAACCTTTTTTGGCGAGTTTGGCATGATAACATCAGTAACTTTCAGCCCGGACGGCAGACTGGTTGTTTTTACAGATCAGCCGGAAAGTTTAAGAAGTTTTACATCTACAATAAGGTTTTTTGAACTGTCTACAGGAAGAGAGACAAGAGTTTTTCCAAGATACAGAGAAGCGCTTTATTCCGTTAATTTCCATCAAGACGGAAGATATATAATATTTGGTCTTGGAGACGGAACCATCAAACTATATGATCTGGCTGCAAACAGGGAAGTAAGAACATTAAATGGTCACACAGGATGGGTTCATTCTGTGTGCTTCAGCCCGGACGGCAGCATGATTCTTTCAGGTTCAGAAGACAATACTATTAAACTCTGGAATACAGAAACCGGCAGAGAAATAAGAACTTTTTCAGGTCACACAGGATGGATATATTCAGTAAGTTTTAGTCCCGACGGAAGTCAAATTCTTTCGGGCTCGCATGATACAAGCATTAAACTTTGGGATGCATCTACAGGTGTTTTACTTAAAACAATAACAGGAGCTGTTAATGAAAATCAATAATTTTTTCGTCCTGCTGCTTTTAACTGCAGCAATTTTATCCTCATGTTTATCCGGCGGCACTGGCAGCCAGGATGAAACAAGCGCTGCCGATGGATCAATTTCTGCACGCGGCGCAATCGGCGGATTACAAGCTACCCCAACCACCCCTATGTT
The DNA here is from genome assembly GCA_009785045.1 of Treponema sp. Lineage (GTDB taxonomy): Bacteria > Spirochaetota > Spirochaetia > Treponematales > Breznakiellaceae > WQXQ01. Next base: position 1,575 of record WQXC01000064.1, read on the forward strand.
TACAGGCGATGGCGGCAGAAACATTCAGCTTGCCGTTCTTGCTCCTGACACTCATGGAGATGTCCCGGATTATCTGCCTTTGTATATTCAGGGTTTATTAAATAATAACTTCAGCAGGTTTTCGAATATCAGGCTTATAGATCGTCAAAATTTAAACAGGATAATAACCGAACAGAATATCGCAGCAAGCGGGAATTATTCTGACGTCGACTTTGTCAGAATGGGTAATTTAACAAATGCCCAGTTTTTTCTGTTTGGAACAATTCAAAGACTTCCCGGCAACCAGTTTTCATTGCAGCTTTCCGTTACCGAAGCAAGTTCCGGAATACGCAGAGCAAGTTTTATTAAAGTTGGAATTCTCGCGCAGCTCGAAGGAAGAGGAACACTGTTAAACGAAGCAACTGCAGAACTACTCTCCCAGTTGGGTATTCAATTAACAGATGCGGGAAAGCAGGCACTTCTTGCAGGAAATATGTCTACAGTACAGGCGGAAGCAGGTCTTGCAAGAGGTATTACAGCTCAAGCCGGCGGCTCTGAAGTACAGGCGTTATTTAATTTTGCGCAAGCCATTACATTTAACCCGGAACAGATGGAAGCAGCATCGCGTCTTACCTCGCTGTCTACAACCATTAGCGGCGGTACAATCAGTCAGAGGATTCAAAACGATTTGCAGGCAAGAGATAGCTGGATAGAAGCATTTAAGGAAGCGACTCAGTTTTTTAACAGTCACCCGCCTTTCGAAATTATTTTTGATCCTAATTTAATTCAAATCGGCGAGACAGACTTTGTTAAACGCACTGCAAACCTGGGAATGAGAATCGAAGTTAATCCTTCCGAAGCGGGATTTAATGTTCTTAACACACTGCTTGAAGGTTTAGAAAGAACAGGAAGGCGCAGCGCATGGGGTTTTGCCGGCTGGCCGTTTATGGAATTAAATCCAAGAACTGCGGGAACCGTTGTGTTTAACGGCAGACGCACTTTTAGCTATAAAGTTGATGTTGCGCTTGTTAACGAAAACAATAAACAACTTGGAAGAAGCAGCATTACATTGAATACAGATATAAGGAACTTCTCTTCCGGAGATAAAACAATCGCGCTTCCTTCAAGTGTTGCCGAAATTGTAAGTTTCTTAAACGTGAGAGCCGAAGATTTAACTCCAACTTTAACAATTGTAATAGTTGCAGTTAACGGGGTTTCATCAAATATTATTAACTCTACCGGATATATGAAAATAGAAACCGGTAATTTACAGGCGCGGATAACTCAAAGGCAGCAGGAAGCGGCAGAAATAGATATCGCAAGGCAGGCAAGAGAAAACGAAAGAATAGCAAGAGATAATGAAAGAAAAAAAGCCCGGCAGGTTAGAAGCGGAAACGCAGCGAAAGATGTATTGGGCGCTTCCGGTTATTATCAATTTGCAGACAGTGATAATAATGGCTATGGCCTAGAACTTAATTTATTTTTTACATTAATTCCGTATACCGTAATTGGAGCCGACATGAGGATAGGCGCCTTTGGAGATGAGCCGCCTCAAAGTGAGACAGAATCAAGCAGCGGCGGTACTAACGATAACACCGGCGAAGGGACCGAAGACAGCAATATGATGTTTACTTTTTCACCGGCTGTTGGTTTTGTAATACCTTTTTCCGGAAAAACAGTCTTTTTTGCAAATGCCATGCTGGATATGGGCAATTTTGGTTATAATTTAAATGGTCTAATATCAGAAAAGATAACACCATCTTTCTGCGGCGGTTTTATGTTTAAAGGAGCTTTTTACAGCTATTTAATTAAATACCGGTATACAATGTATGAGGAGCTCAATACCCACTCTGTTAGCTTGGGTATTGGTCTTAGTTTTGCAAGTTTAATGGAGTATTAAAGGGGAATTATGTCAATAATTGCAACTTTTATTCAAAAAAGGACTCTAAACTGATATGAAATATTCAAATTTACCGGCTCATGCCACATTGGCACAATTATGCCTTTCTGCTTCAGATAAATTTAAAGACGGAATTGCCTTTTCCATGATCACCGAAGGTGAAATTAATAGGCAAATCACCTATTCACAGATGGGAAGCCTCGCAAAACAGGTTAGCTCTACCTTAAGAAATATCGGAGTAAAAAAAGGCGACAGAGTTCTGCTTCTATCCGATAACTGTCCGGAATGGCCAATCGCCTATTTTGGCATTTCGGTTGCAGGCGCTGTCTCGGTTCCGCTGCTTACAGGTTTTTCTCCCGAACAGGTTCAGCACATTATCGAACATTCAGGTGTTCGTGCAATTTGCATATCACGCGACATGGCTCAAAAACTGGAAGGAATCAATTTATCGCATATACCTTTTATTTACCTTGAAGATATAAAAGAAGATAAAACTATCAGCAAAGAAATAACTGAAACTCAGGCTCCTGACGATCTCGCTACCATTATCTATACAAGTGGAACACAGGGAAACAGTAAAGGCGTAATGCTGTCAAGCAAAAACATAATCTCCAGCTCTGTTTCATCTTTAACGTATGTACAGACAACTCCCAAAGACCGGTTACTTTCAGTTCTTCCGCTTGCACATTCATACGAATGCAGCCTTGGTTTTCTTGCTTCTGTACTCGGCGGCTCAAACGTTACGTATCTTGATAAACCGCCTTCACCTTCGGTTCTGCTTCCTGCATTAAAACTTATTCGCCCAACTGTAATGATCTCGGTTCCGCTCTTAATCGAAAAAGTATACAACAACGGCATTGCGCCTAAACTGCGAAAAAACCCGCTGTATAAATTCCCGCTTACCCGTCCTTTGGCAGTACTGGTGGCAGGCCGCAAGCTCATTGCTGCACTTGGCGGTAAAATACGTTTTTATGGCATTGGCGGCGCACCGCTATCTCCTCATGTTGAAAAATTCCTTTACAATGCAAGATTTCCCTATGCAATGGGTTACGGTCTTACAGAAGCCGCTCCCCTTGTAGCAGGCATGCAAAAATTCCGCCCGTCATTAAAGACAGGTATCACAACTCCGGATGGCGTTACGATGAGAATCGAAAACGATGAAATCCAGGTTACCGGTCCCAATGTAATGCTTGGTTATTATAACGATGCAGAACGAACCGCAGAAGTAATGACCTCCGACGGATGGCTTCGCACTGGCGATATTGGTCAGATTAACAAAAAGGGAGAACTCCATATCAAAGGAAGGCTTAAGGCATTGATACTTGGACCATCCGGCGAGAATATCTATCCTGAAGAAATCGAAAATCTTCTTGGCTCTTCCCAGCTTGTCGAAGAATCTTTGGTTTACTCAGGTAAACGCGGCGAACTTATAGCGCTTGTCCGTCTTAGTGAAGCTGCAAAAGCAGCGGCAGGTATACTTGAACACACCAGCGAAGCTGCAAAGGCGGCTGCAGGCGTAATTGAACATACTTTGGAAGACTTAAGAACCTGGGTAAATAAAAAATTGGCTGCTTTCTCACGGATAAGCAAAATAGAAATTATGCATGAACCGTTTGAAAAAACACCAACGATGAAAATTAAACGATATTTGTATGTTTAATACAAGTTTTTAATTAACCGGTATAGATTTATTTATATATTCATGTAATAATATATTCATGAATAAAAGAATTTTATTTTTATTCCCTCTTTTTTTGCTCCTTGCCTGGGGCACCGCTTTTTCTCTGGAAATAACAGAAAAAGAACTTGAAGCTTTTTTAAGAGGCGAATATAACCGCAGCTCAACCTATTGCGGCGATATGTCTGCAGCAGGCGGGATTGAGTTAAACAATCAATATAAAATCAAAAGCGGAGTTTCAGTTGGAAAAAGCGCAGGTCTTGTTGATATTAATGCTTTTACAGGAGCAAAATACACCCCGCTTTCCAATGTACCGCATTTGGCAGTTTCGCTAGCATATATCTATAACGGGCTTCCTGTTTATGAAACACATACTCATTCCATACTGCCTGTTATCTCGTACAATGCTGAACGAGCCGGAATATCAATTGGTCCAAATTTTAGATTTGTATCTTTTTTCGGCGAAAAACCAATATTTGAAACTATCTTGTCTTTTGATATATACTTCAATTTTGTAAACGATGAGACTCTCGCTATTGGACTAAGCGTAGGAAATTTCAGCGAGTTTTATCCAAAAAACATGGGAGCATATTCGCTTAGTTTAAACGCTATAATACGTCTTGATTCCAACTGGTCATTAATTAACCAATTGGAATTAATGCAAAGCGGCGGCGACGGTTTTAGCACAACATTTTACGGATTTGGCTGGCGCGGAGGAGCAAAATATTCATGGTAAAAAAAACAACAAAAATCATACTGCCGCTAATTCTTTTAACAATATTTTGTTTTAGCGGATGCAATGTAGACTGGCTCGGTTTTGTTACATCCAGCGACCTTGATGATCGTCTTAAATCAAAAGACAGTTTTGTATTTCTTGACGATGCTAGCAGAAACTGGAGATCTCTTACTCTTGAACCCGAATACTCGTTTGTCGTATTAACTGACACCCATATCGAAGACGGAAAAGACTTTGATTTAAAAGATAAAATATCCAAAGTAATTAGCGAAAACGCTAAAATAAAATTTGTTGTTATTTTAGGAGACATTACCCAAACCGGAGCCGAAAAAGATATCTTAAAATTTATAGAAGTTGCTGATTCTTTTGGAGTTCCCTGCTACCCGGTTATAGGAAACCACGATATCTATTTTGGCAACTGGCCGTACTGGAGAGATAATATAGGTTCTACCATGTACAGGGTTGACGGGGACGGGCTTGCTTTAATTATCCTGGATTCTGCTAATTCTTTCTTTGGCAAAGAACAGCTTGACTGGCTGGAAAGACAGGTAAATAACGCAGCCGGCAAGCGGGTTTTTGTATTTACGCACTCCCCTCTTTTTGTTACAGGTCCTGTAGATTTACAGCAGATTACAGATACAAAAGAACGCGCCCGCATTGTTTCGATGCTGAAAAACAAGTGCGATATTATGTTTATGGGGCATTCACATAAACGGGTAGAAAATGAAACAGGAAATGTAAAATACATAAGCATAGAAGACTTTAAGAGTAAAAAAGTTTATTGTCTTGTTTCTGTATCTGGTTCAGGTGTATCTTATGAGTTTTTTAAACTTTAAAATCACTTGCCTGTTTAGTAACTTTAAAATATAGTATCTATATATGGCAGCTTATATTGAACCAAGAGTTCTAAAAGGTTTTAGGGATTTTCTCCCGGACGCAGAAATAATCCGGCGCGGATTAATCGAAAATATCGAAAACACATGCAGGTCTTTTGGCCTTGTGCCAATTGATACTCCAGCAATGGAATATGCAGAAATTCTGCTTGGTAAAGGCGGCGGCGAAACAGAAAAGCAAATATACCGTTTTAAAGATAACGGAGAACGTGATGTTGCTCTGCGTTTTGATCTTACTGTCCCGTTTGCACGTTATATTGCTTTACACCGCGCAGAACTAACATTTCCGTTTAAACGATACCATATTGGCAAAGTCTGGAGAGGCGAAAATACCCAACGCGGCAGATACAGGGAATTTACACAGTGCGATTTTGATATTATCGGCAGCGACAGTCCTGCAGCGGATTTTGAAATTATTTTATTAATCTATTCTACCATGAAAAATCTTGGAGTTGATGTTAACATTCATGTAAATCACCGCGGGATTTTTAACCGCTTTTTAACACATATCGGGCAAAGCGAAAAATCTGTCGAAATACTTCGTACTGTAGACAAGCTTTCCAAAACAGGTAAAGAAGAAACTCTTAAAAGCCTTGCAGAGTTTACAACCGAAACCAATGCGCAAAAAATTCTCGAGTTCGTCGAAGCAAAAGGCAGCTTTAAAGATGTTCTTAACCGTATAACAGAACTGTCAGGCGGCTCTTCTCCTGAATCGCAGCGGTTGGATTCACTTAATCAATACATGATTGACGCAACAGGCTGCGCTGACCCATTCATTCTGGATCCCTCAATTACCCGCGGGTTAGATTACTACACCGGTGTTGTTTTTGAAACATTTTTAAAAGAACTTCCGGATATTGGCTCTGTTTGTTCCGGCGGAAGATACGATAACCTTGCCGGTCTTTATTCAAAAGAAAATGACTCAATAAGCGGTGTCGGCTCATCCATCGGTCTTGACCGGCTGCTCACAGCGCTGGAAACCCTGGAAAAATTACCTGCCGCAAATAGCTGTTCTGCCGCAATCGCATGCGTAGACGCAGAAAAATCAGGGTTGTATCAGGGCTTAGCGCAGATACTGCGGCAAAAAGGTTTCCCCTGCGAAGTTTTTACAGACCCTTGCGGAGAGAAAAATATAGTAAAACAATTTGTACTGGCAGAAAAAAAAGGTTTACGTTATGTAATTATTGCCGGAAATAACCCTGTAAGCGATAAAGTTTTGCTTCGAGACCTTGGCGCCCGCCAGAATACAGAGCTAAGCATCGAAGAATTAGCGGTAAAATTAATTAAAAACCGGTGAATTAACTTATTTTAAACAGTTTTTGCCATTTACTAACTTTTTCCGTTTTGATATACTGTTTTTATGGCAAAAATAGGCATGAAAACACCCCTTGTTGAGATAGACGGGGACGAGATGACCCGCGTTTTGTGGGAAGTAATCAAAGAAAAACTGCTCCTTCCTTTTATCGATTTAAAAACAGAATATTACGACCTGGGATTGGCAAACCGCGATAACACAAATGACGAGATAACTGTCCAGTCTGCAGAAGCAATCAAAAAATACGGCGTTGGGGTAAAATGCGCAACAATAACTGCAAATTCCGCAAGGCAAAAAGAATATAACCTAAAACACCTGCACCCAAGCCCGAATGCAACAATCAGGGCAATTTTAGATGGTACAGTCTTTAGAAAACCTATATCAGTAGACCGTATAAAACCATCTGTTAATACATGGAAGGCGCCGATTGTCATAGGCCGCCATGCCTACGGCGATGTTTACAAAGCTGCAGAAATGGAAATTGATGGTCCTGGCAAAGTAGAACTTGTTTATACCAAAGCTGATGGAACAGAACAACGTGTTACAGTAGCTGACTTTAAAGGCAGCGGAATTGTTCAGGGCATGCACAATCTGGATGAATCAATAAAAAGTTTTGCGCGCGCATGTTTTTTATATGCAATTGCAGAAAAAATCCCATTGTGGTTCGCAACAAAAGATACCATTTCCAAAACATACGATGGCCGCTTTAAAACAATTTTTAACGAAATATACGAAACAGAATTTAAAGAAAAATGCGCAAATGCAGGTATCGAATATTTTTATACATTAATAGACGACGCAGTAGCGCGCGTAGTAAAAAGCGAAGGCGGCTTTTTATGGGCATGTAAAAATTATGACGGCGATGTTCAAAGCGACATGATTGCAAGCGCTGCAGGCAGCCTTGCCATGATGACAAGTGTTCTTGTCTCCCCTACCGGAGTCTTTGAATACGAAGCGGCTCACGGAACAGTTCAACAGCATTACTACCGCTGGCAAAAAGGCGAAAAAACAAGCACTAATCCTGCAGCATTAATTTTTGCATGGAGCGGCGCGCTTGCAAAACGCGGTGAACTTGACGGAACACCAGATCTATCAGGTTTTGCAAAACGGCTTGAAGATGCTGTGCTTTCAACAATAAACGATGGAATAATGACGGGAGATTTGTTTAAACTTTCAGATCCGCCGCCGCAAAAAATTCTTAATTCATGGGAATTTATAGACGCTATAGCCGCACGGTTGTAAATATCGCAAGGAGAGACAATGAGTACTAAAAAGGGAACTGAAAAATTGCAGGCAAAACTTGTTCTGGAAGACGGCAGTGAATTTACAGGGTGGGGTTTCGGCAAAGAACGAAGCGTTGCAGGAGAAGTTATTTTTTATACCGGCATGTCCGGGCTTGTTCAGGCTATAACAGATCCCGGATGCAAGGGACAGATTTTTGTATGTACCTGGCCAATTGCCGGGAATTGCGGCGTGCCAGTTAATAAAAACGGCGCGCCTTTTTTTGATGAA
>WQXC01000065.1 GCA_009785045.1 Treponema sp.
AAAACTACCTTATGCAAACTTTTAAACGGTATTATTCCCCATCACTGCGAAGGCAATTTATCCGGATTGGTCACAATTGACGGTATATACACAAAAGATTCATCTGTGCCGCAGCTTGCCTTAAAAACCGGAATGGTGCTGGATGATCCTGATGCCCAGCTTTTTACATCGACGGTTCGCCGCGAAGCCGCTTTTGGCCCTGAGAATATTCTCCTGGGGCCGGAAGAAATTGAAGAAAGAGTGGAATTTTCGCTTAATAGCGTTGGCCTTGCAGGTCTCAAAAACAGGCGGCCTTCAACGCTTTCCGGCGGCGAAAAGCAGCGTCTTGTTATTGCCGCGGCTCTTGCCATGAAAGCGAAAATACTTGTTCTTGACGAACCTTTGTGCCGCCTTGACCCAAATGGAGCGGCAGATGTTATGGCTGTTTTAAAAGATATTCAATGTAAGAACCGGATAACGGTTATTATGGCTACTCATGACAGCGCAAAAGCGGCTGAGTTTGCAGACATGGTATGTGTCTTAAAAAACGGAAAAATCGCAGCGTATGACACTGCAAAAAAAATATTTTCCAACAGCGCTTTGCTGAAAGAAAACGGCATACAGCCGATGGAAGAAAATGTCCGCGGAAAGACGCGGATTTTCACGGAGAGCGTTGAATATTCCATCTCTTCATCTGCGTCTTTCTGCGTTAATCAAGAGGTGAACCTTCGCACTTTGTGCTCGGTTGAGGTTCCGCGGACTATTATCTGTGAAATCAGCAACTTGTCTTTTTCCTATCCCGGCGGCGCAGGCATTCAGAATATCAATCTTTCTGTTGCAGAAAACGAATTTTTGGCTATTACAGGCGATAACGGCTGCGGAAAAACTACGCTGTTAAAAAGTATAACCGGTCTTTTACGTCCTGCAGGCGGGGATATTTATATCCGCGGAAAAAATATTAAAAAATTAAAAATATACGAAATTTCAAAAGATGCAGGATTTGTTATGCAAAATCCGGATACTCAGCTTTTTACAAGTTCTGTATACAAAGAAGTATCTTTTGCTTTAAAAAAAATGAAACTTTCCGGAACAGAAATTAAACAGCGCGTACAAAACGCTCTTGAAACTGCAGGATTGCAGGATACAGACGCTTTTCCTCATGCATTAAACAGAGCAGATCGTACAAAAGTGTTAATAGCATGTATTCTTGCCATGGGTTGTAAAATTATTATCCTGGACGAAGTTGATGTAGGAAATGACTATAACGGCAGCTTAAAAATAATGAATCTTCTGCGTGATCTTCATTCAAAGGGCTTTACAATTATTTTTGTCACGCATAACATGTCTCTTGTAAGCGAATATGCGCACAGGGTGATTAAAATGGACAGAAACGGAATTAGAAATGATTGGAGGTTAGAGTGAGGAAGATTCATCCGGCAATAATTTCCGTATGGGCTGCAGTTATTGCGGCAGGTCACTTATTGCCGACATTGCCGATTTGGGGTACAGGCGGAACTTTTTCGCTGTCAACAGTTCTATATCCGTTATCTGGAATATTGTTTGGTCCCATTGCTGGCGCTTTGTGTTCTGCTTTAGGCGGCTTTATTGGATCTCTTGTTGCGCCTCATACAGCATGGATGGGTCTTGGCACTTTTATTGTTGGTACAACAACCTCATTTACAACCGGCTGCATCGCATGGGGAAAATGGCCGCCTGTTAATATAAACTCAAGAGGCGGTATTATTATAAATGGCGCAATTATTGTTTATATAATTGGGACGATTCTTTGGTTTACGCAGGAAATTGGAAGAAGTGTAATTCGCCTGCCTTTAATATATTACGGAGCAGGTTTTATTGTTATGATGCTTGCTTTAATATTTGCAGGCAGGATGTTTGCGGCAAAAAGCCATTTGTTAAAATTTCCGGCAATATGGCTTTGCGCTTTTGGCGGACTTGTCGGCGGCGCGACAATTGGAAACTTTTTTTCTCTTGTATTATACAAACAGCCGGCAGAGATTTGGATTATACTTACTGTAACATCTCCGGTTGAACGCGCTGTTTTTGCAATAGCTGCAATGCTGGTTGGCGCGCCGCTTCTTGGGGGATTAAATAAAATTGGAATTTATGCAGGTCCGCAGGAAGCCGAAACTAATGAACCTGCGCCATTACAGGAAGAACCTAAATGAAAATAGACAGTCATGTTCATGTTACTCCGCCTGATATTATTGCTAATTGGGAAAAGTATGCCGAAAAGGAACCTCATTTTTCTGCGATTTCACACAGCAAAGTTAATAAATTCGCTGCTGCGGAAGATGTTATAACTGCGCTTAACAAAGACGGATTTGACAAGGCTGTTATATTTGGGTTTGGTTTTAGGGATCCGGGTTTGTGCCGTTATGTAAATGATTATGTTATAGAAAAAGTTAGAGAGTTTTCTGATAAACTAATTGGTTTTGCCGTTGTATCACCGGGTGCGGCTGGTTCATCAGCAGAGATAGAACGCTGTTATAATGCCGGGCTTAGAGGAGTTGGAGAACTTTTTCCTGTAGGTCAGGGGTTTAATCTGGAAGATAAAAATGAAACAGACGCGATTGCCAGAATATGCAGCAGGCTTGGTATTCCGCTTATGCTCCATGCGAATGAACCTGTCGGGCATGATTACCCTGGAAAAAGTGATGCTCCATTGCGGCTATTGGAAACATTTGTAAAAAACTATCCGGATTTAAAAATAATTTTTGCTCATTTTGGCGGCGGAATTTTTCTTTACGAAACAATGAAGGAAATAAACGAAAGTTTTAAAAATGTTTATTATGACACGGCAGCCGCTCCGTTTCTTTACGATTACCGGATATATAATGCTATAAAGGCGCTTGGTCTTTGCGAAAAAATTCTTTTTGGGAGCGATTATCCCATTTTACCGCTTTCCCGTTATTTTGATGCTCTGGAACAAAGCGATCTTACAATCAAAGAAAAAGAACTTATTCTTGGCGGAAATTCGCAAAAATTACTTATGTCCTGTAATATTCTTTAATTACAGTTGTTATGTTACTGAACACCTGCCCTGTGTGCTCTTTTTTTTGGCAGTAAAGTGAGGTATAATTAAAATATGCAGTATAAAATTATTAAAGCTGTTTTTTCTCTTATTCTGTTACTGGGGTTCTTTTTTATCCCTGCAAAAGCCTCGGGCGAAGTATTTGAATATAAGCATATACCCGGCGCGCGGTACAGAATACTTTCGGTTGTAGACGAAGCGATTTTTGTTAATGGTATTTTAAGCCACCGCGCTGAAATTCTTAACCGCATTGCAGTGGAAGTAACAGGCGTGGCTGACGGTAAAGGTCAGCATAGAGCTATTTTTCAGACATCTGAACGGGTTATATATGATTCCATTTACGGAGTCCAGTCTGCTTCAACCAGTTTTACCTGGTCAAGAGAATATGAATCTATTTTTGAGCGAGACAGGCTCGGATACCTTACGATAGACCCTATTTATTTTATGCCTGTTGTGCGTAACGTCCCGGTTTTTCCAGACAGGGATTTAAAGATTCTGGATACCTGGAGAGCAGAAGGACACGAAATACATGATTTTCGTGATGCATTTGGAATAGAGGAGCCTTATCGTATTCCTTTTACTGCAAATTATGTATATGTCGGAGAGCGTGAATGGAAAGGCAGAAGTTATCCGGCTTTTTCCGTTAATTACAGAATTGCTTCACGGCCGCCTGCTGTGCGCGGGCGGACATATCCTGTGCGGATAGCGGGTGATTTTGATCAGATAGTTTACTGGGATCATGATATGGGGCAGGCGGTTGCCTACGAAGAAAGTTTTCGCATTACATTTGAAATGTCAGACAGAAGAAGAATAGAGTTCAGGGGAACTGCACACGCTGAGTTTATCGAAGCGGAAGAAATGAATAAAGAACAACTTGCCCAGGAAATTGCCGAAGAAATTAACCGCCTGGAAATACAGGATGTTAATGTAACAGTAACAGATGAAGGTATTTCCTTAAGCCTTGAAAATATTCAATTTTATCCGGATTCCAACAGAATGCTTCCCGGTGAGCAGGAAAAACTTAGTAGAATAGCCACGATTCTTATGCGGTATCCGGAAAGAGATATTGTTATAAGCGGTCATGCCGCTCTTGCCGGTTCAAGAGATTATCTTTTACAGCTTTCGCAGGAACGCGCCAAAGCGATTGCGGATTATTTTCTTGCCAATAAGGTCCGCGCTGCAGATCGCATGGTAATACGCGGATACGGCGCCGAAAGACCGATAGCAGATAACAGTACAGAAGAAGGCATGCGTAAAAACAGAAGAGTAGAAATTACGATATTGGAGAATTAGTGCCTTCCAGTCTGACAAGCATTAACCATTATCTTGATCGCTTAATTCCGGTTACAACTCCGTTCGCTGTTGCGCTTGGACTGTTTTTTCCCGATGTATTTATACATTTGCGCCCCTATGTTATTTGGCTTTTTGGCATTATGACGTTTTCCGGCGCGTTAAAACTTACTGCCGGTGAACTTGGAGCCGCTATCCAAAAGCCCTTCCCCATATTTCTTTTCTTTTTTGCAAGCCATGTTTTAATGCCGTTAGCCGCTCTTTTTTCATCTTCGATTTCTTTTGATAATCCCGATATTATTGCGGGATTTGTCCTTTTGTTTGCAGGTCCCACGGCGGTTTCCGGTTTTATCTGGGTGGCAATATTTAAAGGCGATAAAGCGCTTGGTCTTACATTGATCCTTCTTGACACGCTGCTTGCTCCGCTGGTTGTTCCTGTAACGCTTTCTGTTCTTCTTGGCGAAAAAATAGAAATGGATATGAGCGGAATCGCAATCTCACTTTTGTTTATGGTTGTTGTGCCGACAATCATCGGAGTTACGTTAAACGAAACCAGCAAAGGAAAGATTCCGCAGGTTATTTGCCCCGGACTTGATCCGTTTGCAAAAATATGCCTTATCACAGTAATTGCCGCTAATTCATCCGCTGTTGCGCCTGTTATCAAATTTAACGATCCTCTTGTATGGGGTGTAACGTTACTCTGTATTGTTCTAACTACATTGGGTTTTATGCTTGCAAAATTGAATGGTATTATCGGTAAATGCGGCGATGAAAAAAGCGTCCCGTTGATTATTGCAGGCGGTTTAAGAAACAACAGCGCGGTTATGACAATAGCAGTTACTTTTTTCCCGGAGGAAGCTGTTTTGCCTACTCTTGTAAGTATTATTTTTCAGCAGACTATTGCGGCAATAATTGGAAAAGTTATAATCCGGCGCTGATCTCGTAACTTAATACTGAATCATCCAGAACAAAAACAACTTTACCCTGCGATAACAGGCGGCGGTTTTCTTCGGAAGAAATAATTAACAATGCGTCATTTCTGTCAATAATTAAATCTGTTGGTTTTATTCCGAATACACCGGAAGCAAAAATCCGCAAAGGCCGCTCTCCGACAATTTGCTGCAGTTCCGGTGAAAGGCCGGATGGATTATTTGCAAAAATATTTTCTAATGAGGAATAACGTACCATTGTGCCATTGCGTGTTTCCAGCATGCTGCGCTCATAAATAAGATTCATTTCGCCGTCCCAGATTTTTGGAAAAAGGCATGGAACAGGCAGGGCAGTGCCTCTCATTCCGTGAACAGGAAGATTGTCCGCAGCAATAATTACTATACCTGTATAATTGGCAGTAGAAACAGGATTTAATGTTCTTGTAACGGGTGTAGGACGGTTATGACGTAATAGAGCAGAGCTTATATTAACAAGGTTTATTGAGTGAGTTGCAAAAATACTGCGCATATCATGCGAAAGAGCCGGAGCTACAGAATTTGCTCCAAGCGCGATTGCTTCGGTTTGGGCAAGGGTTAGTTCTCCCCTGTCGATAAGGTCTGCAATGGTGGAAGATGAATCTACCTGCAGTCCAAGAAGGCATGGCTGAATTAAATTCAGGTACCCGGCGCTTAACAGAGCTTCTCCCTGAGTTCTTCCTGCCGGCAGCCTTATCCCTGCCGATGACAAATCCATCAAAACCTGCGTGTTAAGGCGCATTTTGTCCCATTCTACAGTGCCCGAAATGCCGATATTTGCCTGGCCGAATGCTCCTGCTGTGACAGCTAAAATCAGTATTATAACAAGAAATTTATCCATTACTCTAATATCGGCACTTTAAGGGTTCTTCCTTCGTGAAGAATGTCATTTAACCGCATTCCGTTTGCCTCTGCCAGAGACTGGGGGTCAATGCCATACCTTCTTCCCAGAGACCAGAATGTCTCGCCTTTTTGCACAACATGACTGCCATTTATATTTGCGCCTGCCGCCGATACTGCTGCTGCCGGCATTCCTGCAGGCACATTGCCAAAAGCCGGAATAATTACTGTTTCCCCGATTCTTAGATACCGGTTTGAGATACCGGGATTGTGCTGTTCAATCATATTTACAGGCGTATTGTAATGCCTGGACATTGACCATAATGTGTCGCCAAGGCGGACGACATGATAATGATAGCGAATCAATTTTTTGTCATCCTGCTCCAGGATTTGGGTTATCTGTTCTATGTGGGAGGTGGGAATTTTCAATCTGTAACTATTATCTGCAGGGCTTATACCATGAAGCAGTTCTGCGTTAAGACTGCGCAATAAGTCCCTGGAGATTCCAGTCTCGTCGGCAAGCATATCGATAGAAACCTGGCGCGGTAGCGGTATTGCCGTCCACTCAAATCTTTCGTGCCAGATATTTATTCCGTATTTTCTGGGCTGCGAAATTACATAAACTGCGGCTATAAGTTTCGGCACAAAGTGGGTAGTTTCCTGCCTTAAATCGTTTCTTCTTACAAGTTCCCAATAATCGCGCCTTCCGGTTCTTTGAATAGTCCGGCTGATTGCGCCAAGACCGCTGTTATACGCCGCCAGTGCAAGTTCCCAGCTGCCGAGTGTTTTGTAATTATCCTGAAGTTTTAAAAGAGCGCCCGTTGTAGATTTTACAAAATCACGCCTTTCATCGATAAGGTCAGTTACCCTCATGTTGTACGGCGAAATGCTGTTCATCATAAACTGCCAGAGCCCTACAGCGCCGGATCTGCTTCTTGCTGTTATCAAAAAACCCGATTCAATGATGGGAAGATACGCCAGTTCCGGTGGTAATTGCAGCCGTTTAACTTCTTCCCTGATAAACGGCAGATAAATATTTCCCCGTTCCAGAATAGCGTTTAGAGTGGCAATTCCATGAGGACTTGAATACTGCGTTATATAGTGCTTTGTCAGCGGCTGCTCAAGAGCATAAGAAGTAATAAGGGAGTTTTCTGCCTGCAAAACAGGCAAAAGTGAATTAAACGAATAAAGGGGTAGTGAAGGATCCGGCGCTATTTCCCGCATCGGCCTGGTGCCTTCATTGGCAAACAAACTCCCCGTTAAGAACACCAGAAACAGAAAAATCAAAATTTTTCTCCGTAGTAAATTCCTGCCCACTCCCAGCGGCCGTGTATTTCCGGATCCTGCGGGAAGTAGATTTTTCTAAAGTACAAATACCAGGTATTAAGTGAATACGCCCAGCCGGTAGTTCTTAAAAATGCCTCTGTGGCATTGGAAGAAGCGTCCAGCGAAGGGGCGTATCTAATCCGGTTATTGTACATGAATTGAGCCAGATTAAACCTTGTCATTCCAATATCGTCAGTTTCTACCTGTTCCCATGAGCGGGCGAAGAAATTCGCTTTAGCCTGGTATTGCATTAATCTCCTTGCATTATTGGTATCAAGCGCGCTTTCCACAGCGCTTCTTAATGCAGGCAGGCTTTCAAAAGTCCAGTCCTTCTGTGATCTGCTAAAATCCACCTGATGTCTGGCATGCTGGTCGGCAAGCGGGAAACCCGGGATTATTGTCCCTGTATACGGCAGATAGTTTGTGTATGCTTCGATTGCTCCGTTCCAGTCACCAACGCGTTCACAAGCCTGCCCAAGCATGAAATATGCAGTACCCAGGTCTATTTTTTCCGGAAATCTGGAAATTAACTCCCTGTAGTACCAAACCTGGCGCTCCGGCTTGTTGTTTTGATCAATGAGGAAGCGAAGGCATACAAGGTGAATTGATTCGTCATTTATAAAAAGGTCAGGATAATTATTTATAATTAAGTCAAAATAAAGAGCAGCAATGGGTTCCGATTCCTGCTGAATATTGGCATAAGCAATCATCAGAAAATAATAGCCATTATAGGGATCTGCAGGATTGTTAATTGTTTTTGCGCTTAGAAAATGAATAAGTCTTTCGTAGTCTTTTTGCCTTGCAAAACTGTTGGCAATCTCTCTGATTACGGCAAATTCGTCTTTACTGCCGGGTTCTTCTGCCTTTAAAAGATTAAAAAGTTCTATAAGATTTTGGCGTTCTTCTGCTGATCCTGTGATATAATACGGTTCTATCCCGGAAGTCTCTAAACTGCATGATATGGCAATAAAAACCGATAATATTACTGTGAAAGCTGTTAAAAATGTGAGTTTTTTCCCCTTATCCATTGTTTATGATACTATCATTGTGTTATCATTTTGTATATGTGATCTTTCTGTTTCTCGGGGAAATTTTTTATTTTATGGATAGTTAAAAGTGGGTAAAAAAGTCCGGATTTTCGTATTTTTTATTTTTTTTTCCACACTATTGGTCTTCTTTTCCTGCGGATCAAGACCCGAGCCGGCGCGTGAACCCGTAGGCGAAACTGAAGATACGCAAGCATCCGCAGAACAGCAAACTATAACCCAGCCGGCAGGCAGTTTGGCCGAAGAAATCCGCACTTTGACAGAATCTGGCGTTTTGTCTTCTATGCTGCAAGCGCTTGAATTAATCCGTACCAGGGATTTAAGCGGTGTAGATTTTGGCCGCATGATGGCAGGCATAAATACATTATTAATCAGACTTGTATACCCGGATTCCCCCGCAAGGCTGCCAGCCATTGATCTTCCGTTAACCGCAAATTACACACGTATCATAAGGGAAGCCGAAAGGGGCAATTATGTCCGTCCATCCCCAAACTCGAATGACTTTTTTGAACATATTCTGCCTTTTCTTGTTGTAAACGAGAATACGCCGCCGGATGTTATGGCAGAAATACTTAAAGATATTGAAAAAGCCGAAGCTTTACGTCTTAATTCGGTTCTGCCGCCTTATTTCCGGGGCCTTATTCATGAACGCGCCGGTCAGTTTGTGCAAGCTGAAGCTGCTTACAGACAGGCCTTTGGAATCTCCCAAGAATGTTATCCTGCTCAGATAGGTATGGCACGAGTCAGAAGGCTTACCGGCGCTCCGCGGGAAGCTTCAGAAATCCTTTCTGAACTTGTTGTCAGTTACCCCGATAGCATTCAGGTTAAAAGAGAACGTGCTATAACATTCTTTGAGAATAAAGACTGGTCAAGAGCATTGCCGGCTGTTGACGAAATCCTGCTTTCAGATCCCAGAGACGGGGAATTGCTGCTTATAAGAGCATCTATCCTGATAGAACAAGGACAGTATTCCCAGGCAAACGCTTCCCTGGACAGCTACGCGCCGATTAACCCGAA
>WQXC01000066.1 GCA_009785045.1 Treponema sp.
CGACCTTGTTGATGAAGCCGCAAGCCGTTTAAAAATGGAATTGGACAGCCGTCCGACAGAACTTGATAAACTTGAACGAAAACTTTTACAGCTCTCGATTGAAAGACAGGCGCTTTCGCGCGAAGAAGATTCCGCATCAAAAGAACGCCTTCTAAAACTGGAAAAAGAAATCGCAGACCTTACAGCAGAACGTGACGCGATGAAAGTACGCTGGGAAAACGAAAAAATTGATATTCAAAAAATACGCGAACTAAAGCAGCGTATTGAAGAACTAAAAATAGAAGAAACACGGTATGAGCGTGACGGAGATTTATCCAGAGCAGCGGAAGTAAAGCATGGAAAAATCCCGGAAGCGCAAAAACAGCTTACACTACTGACAGATCAAATGGAAATAAAGAGAGCCGCCGCTGCCAGCAGCACTTCTTCTGGCGGCGCTGCTTTGTTACGCGAAGAAGTATGCGAAGAGGATATCGCAGGTGTTGTATCGGCATGGACAGGGATTCCAGTATCAAAAATGCTTTCCGGCGAATTGCAAAAATATTTAGACCTGGAAAAAGTATTGGAAAAACGGGTTGTCGGTCAGGATGAGGCGCTTGCCGCTGTCGCCGATGCAATCAGGCGAAACAAAGCGGGGTTATCCGATGCGGCGCGCCCGCTGGGTTCATTCCTGTTTCTTGGACCGACCGGCGTCGGCAAAACTGAACTTGCAAAAACACTTGCGGAATTTTTATTTAACGATGAAAAAGCGCTTACAAGAATTGACATGAGCGAATACGGCGAGAAACATTCTGTTAGCCGTTTAATTGGCGCGCCGCCGGGGTATGTCGGCTACGAACAGGGCGGGCAATTAACAGAGGCAGTCAGGCGCCGTCCCTACAGTGTTATCCTTTTTGACGAGATAGAAAAAGCGCACCAGGAAGTGTTTAACGTATTTTTACAAATACTCGACGACGGACGCCTGACAGACGGACAGGGACGGGTTGTAGATTTTAAAAATGTAATTATCATAATGACGAGTAACCTTGGCTCAGATTTAATACTGGAATCGGAAAATCAGGAAAAATTGCGTGTATCACTTATGGAACTTTTAAAACAAAGTTTCAGACCGGAGTTTATCAATCGGATTGACGAAACAGTAATTTTTAACAGGCTTGGTAAAAATGAAATTGGTAAAATAGTTGATATTCAACTAACACGATTAACAGAGCGGCTTTCTGAGCGTAAGATTACGCTAAAACTGACAAATACTGCAAAAAACCTGCTTGCAGAGCGCGGGTACGATCCGTTGTTTGGAGCGCGTCCGCTTAAACGTACAATTCAAAGCGATCTGGAAAACCCGCTTGCAAAACATGTTATTAGCGGGATGATCCGCGAAGGAGACATCGTTACTGCAGATGTCTCTTCCGGCGAAATTGTTTTTAAGAAAGATTAATTATCAATTTTTTTCAAAATCGAAAGCAGCTCCGCGCCGCGCATTGGCTGAGTCGGGCGGAAATTCCGTCCGTCAGGAAGAGACATTAATTCAGTTTCCACACAGCCCAAAATTGAATCAAAAAACGGCGAAAGCGCAGGCGTATCTGCAATAGGACTGCGGGGATTTGCTCCTGTCGCATAACGGGCAGAATAACGCGAAAGCATACCGCGGTCTGCGCGGGCTTCTGCATACAAGTACCAGATAAACCATGCTGCGCCTGCGCGTGTTACAGTTTCGTCCGCTCTTGGCCTAACAAGCGGCCATTGTGTTAATGTAACATCCTGGGAAAACGGAATAAACGAACGGTCAATAAGCCGGTTAAATAATTCTGCATCACTAAGGTTTCTGCCCCCTGTTATAAATCGCAAAAGCTGTGTTTCATTTTTTGCAAGCGTAATGCAGTCGTTCCAGCTAATTGTTTCGCGTCCAAGCAAGCCAAGAGATCCTGCAGCTATGCCGCTTGTGTTTCGCAGTTCCCAGGCGCGGTTTCTTTCTGCTCCGTAACTATCGCTGTAAATCTTGTCTATACCGGAAGAAAAAGCGATATCAAAAGCGCCGGCAGCTTCGGAAAAACGGTTAAGTTCAACAAGAGCCCTTCCTCTTTCAATATTTAATTCACCAATACCGGAAGCGCTGTTAGGCGCAGTCCTTGGACTAAGAAGCGCCAATTCTTTTTCGATCATTTCCATTCTTTTTACAGGATCACCTTCAAGGCGTATACCTAAAATGATCGAAGGAAGATTGCCAGGCGAAATAGAAACAGACAGCCGGTAAAGTCGCAAAGCTTCGCTGTATCTGCCTTCCAGAATAGCAAGCCTTCCCGACCATGCGGTAAGTCTGCCTGAATAATCGGCATCAGCGGAGGATTCTTTTTCCATATTAACAATTAACTGCCGCGCCGATGTAATTTCATTTTGCCTGCTGCGAGTATCACCGGCGCCGGAAGAAGCGGCTTCCAGAGGAACCATAACCGCTTCAAGTTCTGCAAGATTTTTTTCCATTTGGCTTCTGTGGCTGTTTATCGATATGTCTCCCATCGAAGTACATGCAAAAAAGAACGCTGCCGCAAAAAATAAAATCGTTATCTGAAGATACTTCATTTAATTCCTCTCTGTTATTTAAATTGCCACCGGTATAATCTTCTGTCCATTCCCATGCCGAAAATTTCAGCCTTTCTGTTGCCTTGTGCAGGAACAAAGAACGGTCTTCCCCACACAGGAAGAGGAAAACCTTCCAGTGAGCGGAAGTGGTGTGTAAAAGCGTAAAGCGCATTACCCTCGCCTGTTATGTAAACTTCCGGCCTTTTATCTCCGTCACTGTCAAAAATAACTATGCAGCCTTCTTCCATTACAGAAAAACCCGGAATGTTCTGATACAGAACTTCGCCGTCCAGACTTACGCGGAAAAAGGTTCCGTCAGACGAAGCAAGCCACAGATATTCGCCGTCAAAAACCGGTTGAATATAAAACACGCCGTTTAAATTAATCGGGAACGAAGAAAGAAGCTCTGCGTATTCATCATACACCAAAAGCTGACCGGATTGATTAACAAAAGCTACCAATACACGGTTGTTATGCGTAAATAAATGCGGAGAACCAAAACCGACGCCGAAAACAGCATCGTCTTCGTCTTCATATTCCTCGTCATCACTTTCGCTGTCTGTTCTGCCGGAAGCGCTGCTGACTGCTATCGGCGCAGGCCAGTTGGCTAAAGGTCTTCCGTTTCCATCAAGAAGCCAAATTTCGCCAAAGAAACTTTTTGGGTAAACAGCGGCATAAACACTATTGCCTCTCCTTGTTGAAACAGTTAAAAAAGAAGGAGGAGAGCGAAGAGCGGCAATAAACCTTGTTTCCCATTCTCCATGCCTGCCGTTTTCATCGATAGTGTGAACTTTTCCGTCTTCGTCACAAAGATAAAGTTTGCCTTCATATGCCTGCGGAGCAGAAGACAACCTTAGCCCCGTAAGAATCGGGAAGCCGGAAGTTATTTCCATGTCGCTGTCTACCAGCGTTACGCGTCCGCGATCTGTTACTACCCATGCAGCGCCGGAACCAACACCGTCTGCAGGAATAACCCAATGGTTCCCCTGACCAGAAAGTTCCTTAATACTGTTATCTGCAATTCTGAACGAAACCGCATTGCCACCGGAAGCAAAAAACAACCTGTTATCCTCTGCCCTGCCCGATCCGTAAATACGGTTCGAAGGTCTTCCGCCGATATCGATTGGATATCCTTTTACAAGCGTTACTCCGCTGCCAAGACCCGGAACAAGAGAGAAAGAAAAATCTACTACGCCTCTATCGAAGCTAAGACGCACAAGTCCCTGGCGGTAAAGCGATAAAAATCCGCTGAGCGCTGTATTTTTTCGCAGAAAGAACGGTATGGAGAGATCGAGTGAATAATATAAATTAAAAGAACTGGCAACGGTCTTTCCTCCGGCAATATTACGCCATGCCGCAGTTCTGGGCAAAACATCATTTCTTTGCATTGCGCGTAACGCCGCAAGCAGAGCGTCAGCCGATTCGCTTACAATGAAAAAATCCCTGTATATTGTGTAGTAGGGAGAAGGAATAAAAATATCCCAACGGCGTAAGAGTGACTGCAGAAATTCCGGAACTTCAATGCGGGGAATACGCACTCCGTCAAGATTCAATCTTACGTTTTCGTTAAGCGCAAATGATCTGAACGCGCGATCAAAAACTTCCTGTCTTTTTCGTTCATCAGCAATTTGAATTGCATAAACCGGATGAGGCCGCCCTTCCATTCCAAAAGCCGCGAACTCATTTCCCGACCAGGAAAAAAGCAAATCGTTAAGCGTTAAGCCAAGAATTGTCCGGGAAGAACTATCTGCCGTCCGCAGAGCATCATCAAGTCCCGGCGTAAAAATAAGCGCCGTCTGGTAAAGTTCTTCCAGCGTACCTGCCGAAAGAATTGTCGCATATTGCGCATCCGCAGGAATACGTTCCGCAATACCCGGTACGCGGGATCGCTGCTGAAGCAAATTATTTAAACTAGCCTGACCGGATGACAATGGCGCAGACAGCCGGAATTCAATTTTTCTGGGATAAATCGAGATACCTGCTTCTACCCTGGAATCAAAATCGATGTTACTAATAATTGCCGCAATACCGGGATCCTGATCTGCAAAAAGTTCGCCGATAAAATCATTGGAGAGCATAAGAGCAGCGTCGTAATCTGAAGGTTTAATCGTATTGAATGCGGCAATATGACCGGAATGATCTGCAGACCGCGATTCAAAAACCCGTGAACTGTCGGTAATAAAAAGCAGGTTTCGATACGGGCCGATAAACAATGTCGTATCATCCAAACGGAATTCAAACCGGGAGTTTTTTCCGGCTTGTACATAGTAAAGATTTGGAATATTAACAATTCCGGAAATAGTCGGGAGTATCCGCAGGAACGGAGAAAAAAGACCCATATCCCAAACAGCCATAAATTTCCCCGTATCAGACCCGGAAGGCAACAGAGCAAATTCCATATTCCCGCGGGCAGCAAGGCGCAAAAAGCCGTGTTTAAGAATGTTTCTTTCTTTTAACATTTCCAGAATAGGCGCTGCAGAAGCAAATGCAGGCACAGTAGAAATATCATCAAGGGACTCGTGGGACAAAACCCCTTCCAGAAGCCGTACCGGATTGGAAACACTGACACGCAGTGATACCGAATCGGGAATTACATAAGCGGCATTAATCCGTCCAATTAATGAAAAGGCAGTCCAGGCGATAAAAATAAAGCCAAGAATGCAGAGTACGATTATCAATACTTTTAATAATTTACTGGCGGCAGGTTTATCGTCGTTTTCCATACACAGATTGTAGTTTATCGGAGAGAAAAAATGAAGAACCCGGCTGCCCGGATTCTAGGAATGTTTATCGCCTGGAGAACCCTCTGTTTTATCGGTTTCACCCTGACCAGAGGCAGATTTGGCAAAAACAAGCGCCTGGAGGATACCCAGGATATACTCCTGCTGTTCTTCATTGAGTAAAGAGAAGTCATCGCAAACTTTCTTAAGTTTTTCCTCTTGAACCATCCTACCCCCAATAAAACACTCTATATGTGAGAATATTATACTATTTTGTGAGAATTGTAAACAAGTAAATCGAATCTATCAACATTGCATAGTGAGTGTTAATGTCGTATGATATGGATATGACAATTAGCAAACGCATTAGACATATACGACAGACGCTTAATATGTCGCAGGTTGAATTTGCTAAAGCAATCTATATAAGCAACGGGTATATTGCAGAGCTAGAATGTGAACATCGAAAAGTAAATGACAGGATTATTCATTTAATATCGTTAACTTTTGGCGTTAATGAAAAGTGGATAAAAACCGGCGAAGGTAATATGTTTTTTAAAACACCTGGAGAGAAACTACAGCGTATGGTACATCTGTTTAACGAACTACCGCCAAAATTCCAGGATTATGTAATGTTACAAATTCAGCAGTTGTTAAACGTTACTATTAATGAGCAATGATCCCACTGTATAAGCTTGATAAACTGCCCCGTACTCAGAAGCTGCGAAAGATAGCCAAGATATTCACAATGGCGGAAAACCGGCTGTTTTTGGCAGTGGGGAAAGGGATAGAAATCTTTAGCAGCGCTGAGCTTGTGTTTTTTGAAAGCGCTGTTAGATTGCTTTCACAGGATTCTCATTTTTCTCCGGAAAAGCAAAAAGTATTCGCAGAGGCAGCGGGTGTTTTTTCCGCTTCTGACGATGTAACCTTGTTCCGCCGCGCTCTAAACAGTATCAAACATATTTTACTTACAGAAACAGGAAAGGAGCAGGCTGACTGGGATTTTACAGGCAGCGATGGAAAGCTTAACCCGGAAAAGCGGCAAGTATTTGAAGGTATGCATGTTTACATGGAAGATATCCGCTCCCCATTTAATGTGGGCGCAATGTTCCGCACTGCAGAAAGTTTTGGCGTAGAAAAGATTATACTGTCTCCGTTTTGCGCAGATCCGCGCCACCGGCGTGCAGAGAGAACAGCGATGGGCTGTATCGATGTTGTACCATGGGAAAGGCGCGAATTATTTGCATCGGAGACTGCAGAGCAGGAAGCCTTGCCGATTTTCGCGCTTGAAACCGGAGGCACACCTCTGGATGAATTTCCATTTCCAAAACGCGGATTATTAATCGCCGGCTCCGAAGAACTGGGTGTAAGTCCCCGCGCGCTTGCAGCCGCAGACGCCTCTCTTGGCAGGGTATCCATTCCCTGTTACGGCACAAAGGCATCGCTTAATGTATCGGTAGCATTCGGGATTGCACTGCAGTATTGGCGCTCAAAAATGCACGCGTAGCATGTGGATAACTTGACTGAAAAAAGCCCGGTTTTCGCCGGGCTCCACTTTTGTGTACATTAGCAGAATTATTTTTGTTTTTGCATTAAACGAATTTTTATCTCTTCAATAGAAATTCCCTGTGTGATTAAATCAAGAACAAATTCACGTTCACGTATTTCACCTATTTCAATGGCAGAAATGTATCACATTGATGCCCGATGCAGTGCAGTAGTATGCAACCTACTTGTAAAAACTCTGGACACGGATAATCTATATATTAAAATTCGTATATTAAGGAATATCGAAAAAATAAAAGATGTCGTTAGACCTACAAATGACTATATTCTCCAAAAAGTATCTTTGGATACTAATTTTATGGTGCTTAGGGTATATTTAAAGATAATTGATGGGAATAAAAAATCAGGAACAAATGAAGTTTCCTGTAATATGCTGAAAAAGTTTAAATTGTATGAACACGCATGGTGATATTTTTTTTGTGGTTTGTCCTCTTGAACCAGTTTTAACGATTTAGCTTGACGGGTGATTCTTTATTCCTTAATTTTGTAGTAAGTACCTGTTGTATTAGGTATAAATTTAATTACTCGTGGAGCGTTTTATGAAAATTATTAAATTTCTCGTATGTTTACTTTTTGTATTTGTTTTAATGTCTTGTTTTTCTACTCCAACAAGGAACAATGAACCAGAAGCGGCAGTTTATTTTTATGAAAATCCGTCTGAAGAATTTACAGAAATTCAAGCAATTAGTTTAAGCCTAAAAACCAATGGTGTGATTTATTCTGTAGATCGGAATAATGCATTAATGGTTATGGAGATTGGTAATTATACGATTGTAGACGGTGTTATAACAATCAATACTAAGAATATGCAATTAACTGGAATATATACTGACGAAAAAATAACTATTGACGGCAGAGAATTTATCCGCTATTAATTTTTGTCTTTTTTGGAAGCAGTCTGTCTTTTATTTTTAAGAATTTGGCGGGGAGCTGGAAACATCGTTGCGAGAGCAAGAGCTTTTATGCCGCTTTTGTATTTCCACCTTTTGAGTTTGCAGGAAATTTGGTGCGTGATGGATTAGCACCAATTTTCCTGTTCCGACGGGCAGGACGCCGGGCGGAAATTGGGATAAACCCCTGCGAATAACTACGGCATAAAAAGGGTTGCATTGATTTGGAAAATTGCGGAGTGTATTGAAGCAGAACGGAGCAATTTTGACCTCTAAATTATTTGTAATTACTGATAAATTATTCGTAATTATCAAAAGCAGCCAGTCATTGTGAATATGATTTCTTGACAAAAATTAAATAGTTATTAAAATAATTCTATGAGTATTTTTAAAAGTATTATAGCAACTACACATGTAGATAGTGCTAGGCGAAGAATTACAAAAAACGAAATAGAACATCTCGTTGAAGCTTACAATACGCAATATATTAGAATGACTGATGAACACGATCCAAGAAAAATAGTAATTGGAAGAACTATTGCATGTAAATTACTAAAATTAGATGATGGTGAATATGCCGCAGAAGCTACTTATGAATTGTTTGATGGAAAAGACCCTGTTAAAGATGATGATAATAAATACCTTGTTATAGAAAATGCAAATCAAAATGAAAATATATCAATATATCTGGATGATAGTTATAATGTTAAAGATAAATTTGAAAAGGTAAAAGAGTTAAAGAGTTTAATAAAAAAAAGCAACGATTTATCTTTGAATATTAAAAACTCAATTGAACCACTCAGCGTGTTAATAATAGCAGGTACTTTTGTTTTTGGAAAAATATTCGAAGGTTTCTTTCATAAAATCGGCGATGATATATATGAGAAATTCAAAGATAAATTATTTGAAGTCCTAGAAACACAAAAACACAGAGAAGAACATGTCTTACAATTTTCATTAAACTTAAAAAAAGAAAAAGAAGAGTATAGAGCTAATATTTTCATTACAAACCCCAAAAAAGAAGATATTGAAACAGTCTTAAAGTATGGGCTAAAAAAACTTGATTCAGAACTGGGAATGTATCTTACACCAGAAATTAAGGAAATAAATATTGAATTCAATAATAAAAAATTTGAAGTAATTTATTATTTAGATGGAAAAGCAAAACCGTATATTCCAGATGAAAAATTTAAAATGATAGATATTCTTGTGTAAAAAAGATAAATCCCTGATAATAAAAACATTAAAATGGCTTGTAAACGGTTTCTTAAACTTTAAAATACGGCAACGGCTAATTGGAATGCCCTACAAGCCAGTATATGCTACATTCGGGGGTATTTAAATCAAGTCTGTTAATGCAATTTTAACTCATGCGTTAGGTGCAACTATGTTAAAAAAGCAAATATGTAATCAATTATGACATCAATTTTCGATAATAATAGGGCATAACAGAGCATAATAAAAAGCAAATGGTACTTGACTAAATCTTTGTATAGTATACACTTAGAGCAACAGAGAGTACCAGAGAGCAAGTAAGAATATGGGGTTACGAACCACACGGAGGTAATAAAGTGAGATTAAATCTATGTTCTTAACTGTTTGCCTTAACCCTACTTTGCAAAAAACTCTGAGCTTTTCGTCGATTACGTCTAACGCAGTCAATCGTACCAAAGTACACCGCTTTGACGCTAGCGGCAAAGGTATTAATGTTACGC
>WQXC01000067.1 GCA_009785045.1 Treponema sp.
CCACACCGCTGTCTGCAGAGGCAGCGGTTTTTTAAATTGACGTAAAAACGAAAATAAACAATAATCTAACTACAGGCAGATTATGGGACTTTTAGAAATAATACTTATCGCTATTGGTTTATCAATGGATACGTTCGCTGTTTCCATTACTTTGGGTTTGTCTGCAAAAAAACCGGGGGTGTTTAAGTATTTTATTCCGGGGATTTATTTTGGATTGTTTCAGGCAATAATGCCGCTTATTGGGTTTTTTGCAGGAACGTTATTTGCCGCTAAAATTATGGCTTTTGACCACTGGATTGCATTTGCGCTTCTTGGGTTTATCGGCGGCAAAATGATAATAGACAGCTTTTCAAAAAAAGAAATAGAAAATAACGAGACTTCGTTCCGTTTTATCAAAATGCTTCTATTGGCAGTGGCTACCAGCATTGACGCGCTGACTGTCGGTATAACATTTGCTTTTTTCCAGATTAATCTTCTGGCTGCTGTGTTAATTATCGGTTTTACAACATTTATTGTTTCTACAGGCGGAATGATAGTTGGAAACAGGTTCGGTATTATGTTTAAATCCAAAGCGGAGTTTCTTGGGGGCGCTGTTCTTGTGTTAATCGGATTAAAAATACTTATTGAACACCTATTTTTTACTTAACAGCGCCCAGTTTACCCAAAATAAAGTCGATTTTTTTTACTGATGATATATTTGAATCCGGATACTGCTCGTCAAAAAGCCGGAGCCATTTTTGCCCTTCTTCGCCGGGGATAAAATCTGCATACCATTGTGATATTCTGCGGTAGATTACAATGGCTTTTTGGATTCGTTTTTTATAATCATCGGAATGCGTAGGTTTAACAATCCAGAAATATTTTAAGATATTATTATCATAGATAGGAAGATTGTTATCCAGCATATGAAGCATTTTAGAAATAAAAGATGCTTCTACTTTACCTATCTTTTTATAAAAAGCATCCATTGCATCTTTAAAATCCGGAACACTGCCCTTTAAGAATTCAAAATACGAATAATATTCGTTATAAAACTCTTCATTGTGCCTTC
Organism: Treponema sp.; assembly: GCA_009785045.1. Taxonomy (GTDB): domain Bacteria; phylum Spirochaetota; class Spirochaetia; order Treponematales; family Breznakiellaceae; genus WQXQ01. Next base: position 1,052 of record WQXC01000067.1, read on the forward strand.
CCATCTGGAAAAAATCATTAAAATATCTTTGAAAATCCTTGTCTTTTGAAACATCAATTTTATGATTATTAAATAATTCCATTATTTTTTTATATTTTTTCAGACCGGAATTAACATCAGCAATTACCTCGATAATAACCTTATCATCAACACTTAACATTAAAAAAAATCTCCGTTATGTATCATATCATTTTCAGATAACAGAGGCAATTTATTTATAAATTTATCCGGCAAAACCGCAAAATAACTATACAACAGTGTAGCCAAAATATCACTGAATTTTGTAACTATTAAAGCATTGAATTATTTGATACTATATAAGTAATAATTTTATTTCCAGGAGTCATTATGAACATAATGCAAAAACTATCGTCAAAAAACTTGTTCATTTTTAATTTGGTTCTTATCGGCGCCATTTTTGGTTTTTCTTTGGCATTTTTATCGTTTTCCTGCTCTACACCGGGCGGTCCGCGGGTAAGGGCGCAGGAGAATCCGGTTATTATACCGGAAGATGCCCTTGCTGTTGCAGAAAGCCTGCAAACGGCTCTTAACGCAGTATCAGAAAAAATGCTGCCTTCTGTTATTGAACTTAAAACTGTATCTGTCAGGCGTCAAAGGGTTCCAAACTTTAACGGAATCCCGTGGGAATTTTTCTTTGGACCGCGCGACAGAGGTCAGGACGGACAGGAACGCGAATACCGCTCTCAGGGGCTTGGTTCAGGTATCATTGTGCGGTTTAAAGACGGCGTTTACTACGCGCTTACAAATCATCACGTAATTGATGACGCAACTGAAATCAATGTTGCGACAAAAGACGGCAGGGAATATCCGGCTGAACTTGTCGGCAAAGATGAACGCAAAGATCTTGCGATGATTTCTTTTAAAACAAACGATTATTATCCTCTTGCGGCTCTTGGCGATTCGGACAAAGTAAATGTAGGAGACTGGGCAATCGCGATAGGTAACCCGCTTGGAGAGCAATTTTCATTCTCTGTAACAATGGGAATTATAAGCGCTGTGGGACGCATTGGAGGTCCCGGCGGAAATATTAACGACTTTATTCAAACCGATGCGCCGATAAATCAGGGGAACTCCGGCGGTCCTCTTGTTAATATCAGAGGCGAGGTTATCGGAATTAACACCTGGATTGCGAGTAACATTTCCGGCGGCGGTAATGTCGGGCTTGGATTTGCTATTCCAATTAATAACGTTAAACGCTCTATAGATGAATTTATCGAAACAGGAACAACAAGTTACGGCTGGCTGGGCGTTTCATTAATGGAACCCAGCAGAGAAACAATGGCAAGCCTCGGCATCGAAAACAGGCGCGGCGCACTTGCGGCTCATGTATTCCTTGACTCTCCCGCCGACAAAGGCGGCATAAGACCCGGAGATTTTATTACTCATGTTAACGGACGCGAAGCGCGCGGTGTTCAGCCTCTCCAGATGATTGTCGGCGACTTAAAACCCGGCGACAATGCTACATTCACTGTTATTAGAGACAGGCAATCAAGAGAGATACGGGTACGTATCGAGGAGCGCACAGATCAGGTCGCTTCAGATAACAGAAAATTATGGCCCGGCGTTACAGTTGTTCCTTTAACCGATCAAATAAGAAGATCGATGGAACTTGATGATAATGCAAGAGGTCTTTTCGTAGCGCAGGTAGTATCCGGAAGCCCGGCTGATATTGTGGGTCTTCGTCAGGGAGACAGAATCAGCGCAATAAACGGCGAAACTGTAAGCGATATTGCGGCATTCTACAGAGTGTTACGCGAAAAAACAAATACTGAACTCTGGTTTGGTATAATCAGAAGCGATGCAACGCTGGAGACGCTTAAGTATAAGCGTTAAAATGCATTTGCATTAAAGGTCGATTTTATACGCGGGCTTTCTGCTGCGATTTTGGTCGTAACTGAAAATGTCCGCGTTAAAACGCCGCTCTGCTTCCAGCGTTGAAGGCGGACCGTGTCCCGGCAGAACAACATAATCTCCGGGAAGAGACATTAGACGGCTGCGCAGCTTATTCATTTGCGTAGCCGCTCCGTATGCGCTTGCAGTACTGCCAACAAGTCCCGCTGTTAAAACATCTCCGGTAAAAAGCAAGTTGTCTATTTTATAAACTACAGAATCAGAGGAATGACCGGGTATTGATATTACTTCGACAGTAAAACCGCCGATAACAAATATGTCGCCGTCTTTAACCATTGTAGTTTTATTTCCCAGAATACTTTGATTTACTGCGAAGACCTCGGCATTATAAATTCTTTTTAAAGTTCTTAATCCCTGCACATGGTTTTTATGATCGTGAGTTATAAACACAGCTTTTAAATCAAAATTATTGTTTTCGATAGTTTCCAGCGTAACATTTTCCATGCTTCCGGGATCGATCAAAATTGCGGTATTCTGAATATCTTTGTCTTCATTCTCCGCTCCCACCACATAACAATTGCTGAAACCATATGAACAGTATTGAAAGAATAATTTCATTATCGTTCTTCCATTTCGAACATGGCTTCCGCCGTGTTTGACGATTTAAAATATATATCATCCTGTTTGGTATTTCCGTAATGCACTCTTTTTAAATTACAGTTAACAAAGGAGGCTTTAACCATATCGGCGCTAATAAACCGACTGTTATACAGGTTAGAGTTGCTAAAAGCAGTGTTTTTTATTGTAGCGCCTTCAAAGTTTACATGTATTATTTCGCTGTCTGTAAAATTACAGTTATTAAAACCTGCTCCGGCAAACGATAAAAACTGAATGTCAGATTTAATAAAATCGCATTTATCAAATTCGGCAAAGTCAAAAAAATTCATTCTGAACTTTACACCTGTAAAATTACATTTAATAAAAGAAGTGTCTTTAAAATTGCAGCCGTAAAAATGACGTCCGGAAAAATCTTTTTTTTCAAAGCGCATTCCGGACACGCTTAGATCCTTAATAGTATTATTCTTTTTAATATAAGCGCAAATACGGACATTTTCCTGCTCAGGATTTGCCAGATGTATAAAACACAGATTGTATCCCGTTACTGACGGTCTTCCGCATCCTGCGGCACACGGATTTATCGTAAACATAATGCATTATATCACATTTTTACCTTTACAACCAGTCATGTAATGTGTAGAATATTACAATGTGCTGGTATTGCGGCGGTCCAATTACAGATCCTCATCCTATCGGGCGCTCTCTTAGGTGTCAGACCTGCGGTAAAGATTTACGTTCATGCAAAAATTGCCGTTTCTTCCTTGCCGGCACACGTGGTGATTGCCGCGAAACAAGCGCCGAACCTCAGGCGGATAAAGAGCGCGCAAATTTCTGTGACTGGTTTTCTTTGGACGAAAAATACCGCAGCCAAAGCAGCGGAAAAAAAAACGAAAAAGAAAAATCGGATGCCTCCAGGACGGCTTTTGATAATTTATTCAAATGATTAACGAAAATAAACCTATATTATTTATTGATTCCGGAATAGGCGGACTCCCCTATTGCAATGATTTTTTAAAGCATAATCCCGGCGAAGAAGTATGTTATCTTGCAGACAGGGCTAACTTCCCGTACGGACAGCGCGAAAAGGAAGAATTATCATCCATATTAATTTCGCTTACAGAAAAATTACTAAAAACGATAAACCCCAAAATAATTGTATTGGCCTGCAATACCGCATCAGTTTCCGCTCTGGATACATTAAGGAAAAAGTTTCCGAATGTTCCTTTTGTAGGAACAGTTCCAGCAATCAAACCTGCGGCAAGTGCATCTACAAGCGGAAAAATCGGAGTTCTTGGAACAGCGCGCACAATTAATGATCCTTACAGCCAAAATCTTGCAGAAGACTGCGAAACCAAATGCGAAATTTTTGGAGTTGCTGCGCCGGAACTTGTTAAATTTATCGAACAGCAATTTGACAAATCAACAGAAAAAGAAAAAAAAGAAATTGTAAAAAAATATATTGATATTTTCCGCGCTGAAGGCGCAGATACCCTGGTACTTGGCTGCACTCATTTTCTGTATCTTCTTGAAGAATTTAAAACCGAAGCGGCGCCATCTATTAAAGTATTTGATTCTCTTGAAGGAGTTACAAAACGGATTGAGTATCTTCTTGATGAAAATAACGGCGCGCTTAGGGCAGAAATAGATTTTCAGCCTTTACATTGGCTGCTGCTTACGGGAGCAGAAACCTCAGATACTTCATGGCAAGAGCGCGCAAAAGCGCTGGATTTTGCGCTTTGCATGTTAGACTCACTATGAAAAAACAAACAGAAATAATAAAAGGACTTGTTATCCGCGGCTCACGCAATATTATGACTGTGCGGATTGATACCGGTGCAGGCACACAGGAACTTGAGTGCAGAATAAAAGGAAAAGTTTTAAAAGGACACGAAGATATTTACAATCCAATCGCTCCGGGAGACTGGGTTGTAGTTGAGCGCGAAGAAAACGCAGGCTCTGCAATGATTCTTTCTGTAGAAAAAAGAAAAAATATTTTTAGCAGATATAATCAAAAAGGAGAGGCAAGCCAGCTTCTTGCCGCTAATGTCGATCTTGTGCTTTGCATTTGCACTCCTGCTTCTCCGCCGTTCAGACCGCGGTTTATTGACAGGGTTCTTCTGCAGGCTGATATCGCCGGGATCGAATCTATTGTTATCTGCAACAAAATGGATGTTGAATATGATGACATTGATGTTGATGAACGCCTTGAAGAATACAATCGCATTGGGCATAAATTATTGTATGTTTCTGCAAAAACGGGCGAAGGTCTTGATGAACTGCGCCGCGAAATATCCGGAAAAATAAGCGTAATGGCAGGACAATCCGGAGTTGGAAAATCCAGCATTATAAACGCGCTGCAGCCGGGGCTTGATATAAGAGAAGGAGAACTAAACGAAAAATATGATCGCGGGGTTCATACCACCACAATGTCGATTATGTTCGATCTGCCTTCATGCTCTGCAGGTGGACAAATTACCAAGCTAATTGATACTCCCGGCGTCCGGCTCTTTGTTCCGGATGGAATAAAATCCGACGAAGTAATTAACTATCTGCGTGAATTTGCTCCCCTTGCAGGAAAATGCAGTTTTGGGCTTTCATGCTCACATAGAACAGAATGCGGCTGCAAAATAATGGAAGCAGTTCACGCCGGAGTTATTCACGAGGACCGGTACGAAAGTTTTCTGCGCATTATCGACGAACTAGAGGGCAAAGAAAGCGATGAATACTAAAATAAAAATCGATAAAAATACCCTTACGCAAAAAACAGAAACCCTTCTTGAATATCCAAAAATAATGGAAAGCGTTGCATCGCATTCGGTAAGCGAAGAAGCAGCCTCTGTTATAAAAGATTCGCACCCTGTTTATAATGACTCTGCACAGGAATTAAAAGCGAATGTAAACGCTATCTATACTTTGTTAAAAACACGCAACGATGAGCCGCGTTCATGGCTGCCTTCTATCGGGTTTTTGCTTCCAAAGGTTGACACACAGGGCACTGTTCTGGATTTGGATGAAACACTTGCTATTGGTCTTTTTGTTGAACGGGCAGAAGAACTTAAAAAATGGCTAAACAAAGAGCAGACTCTTTTGTTTTTTTCAAATAGCCTTCCGGACTGCTCCCCTGTTTCTTCGGAAATTTTTAAAATAATAGACAGAGAAGGAAACCTTCGCGATCTTCCGGTGTTACGCGCAATAAGAAAACGAATAAACGGTTTGGAAAAAGATCTAAACAGCATTGTTTCGCGTTACTGCGCAGGCGAAGACTACAAGCGAATGCTTCAGTCGCCGCTGCCGTCGCAAAGGGACGGAAGAGCCGTTCTTGCGGTAAAAGCAAATTACCGCGGAAGAATACCGGGGATTGTGCATGAAGTTTCCGGCAGCGGACAGACAATCTTTGTAGAGCCGCTGGATGTCGTAGAAAAAAACAACGATTTACTTGTGGAAAAACGTAACCTGGATGCAGAAATCCAAAAAATACTGCGCGAATTAACAGAAAATATTTCTATATACGCCGAGGGCTTAAAAATATTCCACACGATTACTATAGAGCTGGAATGTTTAAGAGCAAGAGCAAAATATTCATTTTTAACAAAAGGTAATTTTGCAAACGAGTCAAAAAACACAAACAGCGGACAAAGCCTGGCATTAATAAAAGCGCGTCATCCGCTGTTAAAGAATGCAGTCCCAATCAATATCGAAATGAGCAGCAGTACCCGTACATTGATTATTACAGGTCCCAACACAGGCGGAAAAACCGTAGCGTTAAAAACACTTGGTCTTTTATCGATGATGAACCAGAGCGGCCTGGCCCTGCCGCTTGACGAAGGAAGCATTCTTCCTGTTTTTGACGGAATATACGCAGACATCGGCGATGAACAGTCATTAAATCAGTCTCTTTCTACATTTTCCGCTCACATAACAAATGTGTCAGGGATAACCGCCGCAGCAACTGAAAAATCTCTCGTCCTTCTTGACGAACTTGGTTCAGGCACAGACCCTCAGGAAGGCGGCGCAATTGCAATGGCTGTCCTTGACTATTTAATCGAAAAAAACGCAAGAATGATTGTAACAACTCACCATGGAATTTTAAAACACTACGGCTACACAAGGCCGGGTGTAGAAAATGCCTCGGTAGAATTTAACGCGCAGACGCTTTCGCCAACATACAAAATTATAAACGGACTTCCCGGCGAAAGCAGAGCAATAGATATTGCCGCGTCAAATGGTTTAGATTCAGAAATCGTAACCAAAGCAAGAAATTATATAAGCGAAGAAAAATCTGATGTATCGGAAATGATAAAAGGCCTTGAACAGAAGCAAAGAGAACTTGCAGGTATAGAGAAAAAAAGCGCTATTGAGCAGGACAAATTAAAAGAAGAAAAACGAAAATCCGATTTAAAGGAATTGCAATTACGTCAAAGAGAAGCTTTATTAAAACGCGGATCTATGGACTCTCTTGAGCAATTCCTGCGCGAAAGCAGGAAAACCCTGGAAAATCTTGTTCGCGAATTAAAAGAAGGCGAAGTAGACCGCGAAAAAACATTAAAAGTAAAGGATTTTTTAAACGAACTTGCGCAAAACATAGAAAACGAAAGACAAAATCTTTCTGAAGAAGAACGCGCCATCCGCAGGGAATTACTGGAGAACGAAAAACAAACTGTTACCGGCAAACATGAATCCGTCGTTTTCGCACCAGGTTTGGAAGTTTTTGCCGGCCAGTCAAAACAGCGCGGAACAATTATCCGCGCAGAAAAAAAATCATCGTGGCTTGTAGAAGTTGGCTCGTTAAAAATGAGCTTCCCGGAAAGCGAGTTAATCCCTGTTCCTGTAAAACTATCAACAGGCAAAAAGTCTGCCAAAGCATCATGGTCTGCCGAATACGGCGCGGCTTCTGACGCTGTTTACGAATTAAAAATACGCGGAATGCGGTTCGAAGATGCAATGGACGCTGTCCGACGCCAGGTAGACGCCGCGGTTCTTTCTGGTTTAAGAAACTTTTCCATTATTCACGGCAAAGGTCACGGCATTCTGCGCCAGGGAGTTCATGATTATTTAAGAAGTAACCCTGCTGTTGCAGAGTTTGGTTTTTCGCGCCCCGAACTTGGCGGCTATGGAAGAACCGAGGTAGTACTAAAGTAATTTAATTTTTCGCTTTATCGTAAGGCTGCCCGACACTTCGCGGTGCGTAATCTTTTCCGGAAAAAATAACTAAAGTAAGCAGTGTGATTAAATACGGCAGCATGTTAAATATCTCTGATGGCAGAAAATCCAGGCTTCTTATGTTAAAAATATTTACAGCAAGGCTGGAAGAAAAACCAAACAGGAAACTTGCGCCAAGAACACCTAATGGCAGCCATCGTCCGAACGAAACTGCAGCAAGAGCAATAAAACCTTTTCCGTTAATGCTGTTAACAGTAAACTGAATATCCTGTGTTAAAATAACGCATGCTCCTGCAAGACCGGCAAGCAGCCCGGAAATTATAATCGCGATATATCGAATTTTAATTACATTTACTCCGGCTGCAGCAAGCGCCTGAGGATGTTCCCCGGCAGCGCGCAAACGAAGACCTTCCGGACGCTTGTACAACATAAACCAGGAAATCGCAAGAATGCCAAGCGCAATCCACACTGTAGGATATATTCCAAGAAAACCCGGCTGCATTCCCATGCGGTAACTCATGCTGCGATCCATGCGAAATATAAGCTGGCAGATAAAAACAGTTAATCC
>WQXC01000068.1 GCA_009785045.1 Treponema sp.
ATTTCCGAGTTAACAACAATGTACTGCCCGTGCTTCTGATGTCCTGACGCTTTTATATATGTGCCTACATCGTGAAGAATAGCGGCTGTTTCCAGCATTATACGATGGCGCCTGTTCATACCATGTTCTTTTTCCAGCGCATCAAAAATAACAAGACAGTGATTCGCTACATGCCTTCCGTGCGCTTCATCAAAATGATATTTTCGCCCCAGGTTTACTGCAGAAGCGATAATCTGCGAAAAGAATTCACCCTGCAAAGCGGAATCTACACCAGATGCCAAATCTACAAGATAACCATCGCGGATTGTAACATGCGGAACAGCAACATTTGCAGCGCCGGTACGCTCAAGAAAAAGTTTTAAAACTAAAAGTCCCGGAACAAGCCCTTCTGCATCAGCGTAAGATATTCCAAATTGATGTATACAGTCTTCTATGCTGAAATTACGGATTTTTTCTACAAATTTAATAAATTCTTCACGTTCAATAATACGGCAATTTTCATTTAAATCTTTTCCAATTTTGTCTGCAAGAAGGCGAGCATCTCCTCCGGCTGCAACCATTGTGCGCACATGAGCAAAATCCATTTCCAGATTTAAAAGACCCAAAGTATTTCTGATATTTTCATTCAGATAACGCTCATAAAATATTCCCGTACCAAAACTATGCCGCGAGTGTTTATCGATAATGATCGTCCCCATTTTTAAACTATGAGCCGCAACCATCTGCCCGCGGCGTAAAAGCATAATTTCTGTAGAACCGCCGCCAATCTCGATAATCATGGAATTTGCGCGCCAGAACAAAGGAAGGTCCTGCTTAAGCGCAAAACGCACAGCAAGATACATCAATCTGTTTTCTTCGATACCTTCTACAATGCTTAAATTAAAACCTGTCTCCTGCTGCACTCGATCGATAAAAACATCCCTGTTACGTGCAGCGCGAAGAGCGCTTGTTGCAATGGCGTGAATATTACTATCTGTTATACCCCACCCGGTTAAAAGTTCGCGGTGACTTTGAAGAACAGATAGACATTCAAGAATAGATTCCCGCGAAATAACGCCGGTAGTAAAAACATCGCGTCCAAGCGAAGCGGGTCTTGCCGCGCGATCCAGTACCTGCCAGCCGCCGTTAGGATATATTTCGGCAACATGCAGCCTGATGCCTGTGGAGCCAATTTCTATAATCGCGGTTAATGTAGCGCTCATAAACTACAACTTATCAATAAGTATTGAGCATTTTCCGGACGGAATTGGAAGTGTCTTTTCCTTAACGCCAAGAATATTAATGGTAAAATAGTATAGTTTTTCGCTTTCCATTTGAATTTCCCAGCCTCTGCCGCTCTTGTTGGAAAGAATTGTAATCATGTTATTTTTTAACGAGAGATTCTCTACTCCCATAATTTCCAGGTTTGGAATAACCCAGTCTACAGTTTTACGCGGAAGCGAAATGGAAAGCCCAACAATATTTTCGATTGTAAGACAGATTGTAGAAAGCGCATCAAATGTTAAATACTGAGGCCGCGGGAAAGCAGGCTTACCTGTCCATTTTGCAGGCCCCTCTTTTGTCGGAAGATAAGCTTCCCAAAGAATTCCCTTGTGATGAGGCGGTGCAGAACTATCACCCTTAGTATTTGCGGGAGGTTCCGGATTCATCGAATCAAGCATGAAGTAAACATGCCTGATTGCACATTCCCGCGCTAAATCCCACCGCTGATACCGCTCAAGTCCTTTTATCACCATAAATGTCAAATAAGGATAAACAGAGCCGCGGAAACCTCGTCCTGCTTCGTCAAATTCTTTTTCAGAAACTGAAAGAGAAGGAAAAGGATGTGCAGTGCCAAAGAATTTTGGATCGGAAAGTTTTTCGATAATACGTTCGGCTTTTTCGCCATTGGGTATCTCTGCCAAAAGCGGCCAATACCCGGCAATGGTTTTGATTGGAACCTGCTTTTCGTTTTTATTAATATCGTAGTAAAAACCGTCTGCCGCATTATACATCAAAGAATTGATTCTGGTTTTAAGCGAAAAATACTGGCGCTTGTACTGAAAACTGGTCTCTTTGTCGTTCAGGATATCTGCAAGCGCAGACATATAAAGCATATTGATAGCCATCATTGTGTTAAAATCCATGGCATAGTAGGCATCCCCGCGCGGTAAATTGCTCATTCCGGTTGCAGAAAGTGGTGTCTTATAGAGGCCATTCGCCTTTTTAAACACAGAGTCGATCCAGGTTGAATACCGGCATAAAATGGGTAATACATCCTTAACGCGTTTTTTATTCCCAGATTTATGATAGATATTATGCTCCGCCCAGGCAAAAAGAGGCATTCCAAGCCCCTCAGAGTTATCTTTTTCTTTGATAGGAGCGCCAGTAGAGGTGTCATAAGCGTTTCTAATGGCTCCATTTGGCTCTTGACGGCTATAAAACAGGTCCAAAGTAGGGTGAGCCTGGAAAATTCTATTGGAATATACCAGAAAAAATGAGGAAAGTATCGCATCAGCCTGGGTAACGACCTGAGATTCCGGATAAGAGAAGAATTTTCCCTCTATTCCGCTTTGAGAACCGCCGCTATTCCAGCAATCTTGAATCCACGCCCACGTTTTATCATAAATATCGACAAAATCCTGGTCATAAAAGTGGATTTTGGGGAAATCATGCTTGGTCAAAAATACTCCTTAAATAGGGTAAACAATTGAATCTTATAAATATAATACTATTTCCTTAGGATTGCCATGAAATTCTGCAAAAATATTGATAAATTCGCTCAAAACAGATTATTTATAAGCCAATTTGCGACACCATCTTCATTATTACTTTATTTTCATTGACAAAATATCCTTTTTTTGATATGTTATAGGTAATATACCTGCCATGCCTCTGTCGGGTTTGCCTGATATGCACACTTTGGCGGGTCTTTTTTTTTATACACAAGCTACGTAAGCAGCGTATATGATTAATTTCCGCATTCTTTTAGAACGAAATTTCGCAGACCGGAGGGAGGCATGAATAAGCAACTATATCAAAAGCCTCCGCTGGCTGCAGAAGATCAGATCAGGCTTCTAAAAAGTCGTGGTTTACAAATACCTGACGAAGACAGAGCATCTCGGTATCTCCATAATATTGGTTACTACCGTTTAAGCGGTTATATGTATCCATTCTTAGCAAATACAAAGCAACACCTTTATAAAAAAGGGATAATTTTTAATGATATTTTAAATTTATATCGATTTGATCGTGAATTACGGCTTCTGGTGTTTTCTGCCATTGAGAAAATAGAAATTGCTTTACGGGCACAGATAGCAGATCAGTTTTCAATAACTTATAAAGATCCATTGTGGTATACTGATGTAAAATATTTTTATGATCCTGTAAAGCACACAGATTTTCTTAACAGCTTAAATTCTAACATTATACGATCTAATGATATTTTCATAAAGCATTTTTCCAATACTTACGCCAATCCGTTACCCCCAATATGGATTATCTTTGAAATTCTTTCGATGGGTCAGTTTTCAAAATTATATGATATGACTGCCAAATCACCTCCCCGAAAAGCGGTAGCAGACTACTTTGGTGTTAAAGAAACAGTTTTTACTACCTGGCTGCATACCCTTGTTTATGTGAGGAATATTTGCGCTCATCACGCCAGGTTATGGAATAAAGATTTTCGTATTCCGGTGAAGATACCAAAAAAAACTACCAACAAATGGCTTGCTAATTCAAATGTCAATGACAGAAAGGTGTATATAATTTTTGCAATAATAATTTATCTGCTTGATATAATTACACCGAATCATACATTCCGGCAAAAAGTAAAGACACTCTTAGAAAAATATCCCAATATTAATATTACCGCTATGGGTTTTCCATTAAATTGGGAATCTGATCCATTCTGGGACTTTAACATACCAGAAAATTAATAAGTAGTTTATTTAATCTTTTGTTTACCATCTGACGCCTCATGAATATTTACCTGCCTATTATCATTGTATGTAATATGAGTATGTTTACTATCTAATAAATCCAAGTATCTTTCATGGCGTTCATCTTCAGCCAAATCACGCATCAATTCTCTATAATCTTCTCTATCTTGAACATAAGAAACTGTATCACTAATAAACCCACCAATAAGTGCAAAAGGCAGACCACACACAAAAAGAAGAATTGATATCACCCAAAACAGAATACCTATACCTGTAATACCTGCAACAATTCCGCCTATTATAGCACAAAAAATTGCCAAAAATAATAATCCTAGTAACATATAAAACTCCTTTTATTACCAGTATTTGATAGTAACATAAAAAATAATAAATGTCAAATTTATTATTCAAACAACTTAACAATAAAATGCATTTCAGAATTAGTTAACCCTTGAATGTTACCAAAATTTTCTCGTAGCTTTTCTACTTCTTTTTTTTGGACATTGTTTAGTTCTTTATATTTAGCCCACTTAAACTGTTCAACTCCAATTATATCAGTAAAGTGCTCCTGCGCTGAAACATCCATAAATCCAGGCTTGTTAAACAGAAGAAGACAAGAAAGATACACAGCGCTGTAGAATTGCTCCTCATTGCTACCTTTAGGAATAACCGGGATTATATAATCACCTTTTTCTTTTTTCAAAGCAGAAATAACCGATTCATAAAAATCAAAATATTCTAAAGAATCTGGATCAATATTAATACCTAGACGCTTTGCTTCATCGCTAACCAGCGAAATAAAAATATCTGGATGAAAACTCCTCCATATAAACTCAGGATCAAATCTTGTCATTTTAACTGTATCGCGTTTTGTTTCAACAAAAAGCGGATCTAGAGAAACACCATTGGTATACATGGTATCATTGACATTAATTAACAGCCTGTATGCTTGTTCTCCGATATAACTCTCATTAACTTCTCCAGTAACAAATATCCTTGATGCTATTATACTATCTTTTGCAATACCAGATATTATTGCTCTATCAAGCGGATTCATCTCCCCATGCTTTGTCCATGACTTTCATTTTTCTGTCATAAATACTCCTTTTATTAATGATTTTTCATAATTTTTCTTACTCACAAGTGAAGTGAATATACATATAATGTGCATTTTTACCAAATTTAGGAAAATTAAATGTTATTTTATTAGAAAAAACGGTATCTTAAACTAATAAAAAACCTTTTTTTAGTAGTAATTATCGGTTTTTATTTCAAAAACTAATCCCTGCTGCTTCCGCCAGCCCTGTGAACATTTTAAGCGATGTTTTTAAATTTGCGCGGAAAGAGCCATCCTCGTCTTTTTCTGCATCTAAAGGCTGTGGAAAAAGGAAATCTGCTATTTCTTTGAACTCGCTCTGGGATATACGCTGCGAAACTTCTTCAAGTTCCTTTAAAACTTTTTCCTGCTGCGATTTATCCAGTTCTTGTTTCAACGCCTGCTGCGCTATTTCTGCCCCTTCTTCGGCTGCCGTTTTAATATCTGCAAGTCCGTTGTTCAAGGCAGACACAGCGCTTTTATATCGCTCAACCCTTTTTTGTTTTTCCTGCTGTTCGTTAAAAACAGTTTCTATTTGGGAAAAGACCTGCAGCAGGCGGTTATCAATTTCTTCGCGGCGATTCGGCAAAGTTAGAAATTTTTTGGTCTCGCCCGCCTGGAGTCCTGTAATTGCCAAGCCATCCTGAAAAAAACTGTAGTTTTGTACATGCGGGTTACTATTAAATTGATATTCGAACCAGGCGGCATAAAGCGAAAGACGTCTGTCTGTCAAAACCTGGCCGCCGTTTGCAGATTTAGCTTTAAACGGGAAACCGTCACGAAGCGCGCGCACTATCCATTTTTCTACGGGGTTAAAACGTATGGATTGCGAGTTTGACTGCTCTTCAAAACGAGCGCCGCGAAAATGTGTTTTTAATTCAGGGAACGCAAGGTCTAAACCCGCAATCCAGATTTCGTTAGCGCCAAGTGTGCGCGCGAAATCCCACGCCGTAGTGGCAACAGAGCCGCCCGCACCAAGCCTGCCTTTGGGATCAACCTGCTTTTCGATAAATGTGCCGGGCGGATACATGGAACTGCAAAGAAATTTATTTTTAAAATGCAGATTAAGTACCGGCGGATAAACAGCAGTCTCGGCTATCAATGCAGTTTGCCGGGCGGTTCCAGGGTCAGCAACGCAGCGGTCAAGGTGACGGCTGTTCCAAAACTGAGGATCTACCACAAGAACAAAATCCGGCTGTATGCCGTTTTTAACAAAAAACCTAAGGCTTGTATCGACTGCTACAATAATACATCTATTATAAATGTCGCGTAACAAAGGCTTTATTTTATCCAGGCTGGGACCTGCAGCGGCAAGAAACACCGGCAGCGGGTCGGCAGCATTCCCGGCAGCCAATCCAGCGAGATGATAAACGCCGGGATACTCGTTTATCGCACTCATGTTACGCGACAAATTGCGAACCCACCGCTGACCAAAACGTCTGTGAGTCGCCAGGTTTACATCATCTTTCATTCCCCAAGTGCGTATTTTACTTTCTATTGTTTTATACCATTGTTCATCAAGCCCGATAAGTGCTCTGTTATAAATAACGGAAGGAACAGGTTTCTTCCCATTATCCCCGGCAGAAGCAGCATCGTTTGCAATTAATTCTGCTGCCATAACAAGCGCGCTTGTAATTCCATCCCCAGAGCCGCCAACAAGAAAAAGTACACGATACTTGCTGAAGAATTCAGTAAGATCCCGCAGCTCCAGTGCCTTAAAGAAAAGGTTATTATATTTTTCTACAATGATAACAGGCCGTCCAAGCTCTGCTGCAGCCTGCGCTGCATAACCAAGCCCAAACCCAAGAACAACAACCGCACCTTTTTCTGCGCTTACAGCCTGTGCAAGACGCTGCCCTTCACGCTGCGGATCTCGCGGTGAATGTATATGTATTCCGTTAATGCAAAGCGTGGGGTCGCCCGTAGAGGCAGTTTCTATTTTTAATTCATTTACCGGGGGTTCACCGCCGGCTTGCGCGATTATATCTTCCCAGAAACCGGGGTAATGTTTTAGTAAAACAGCTTTGTTCTTTTCCAGGTAAGACATTGTGGTTTATTATACAAGAAATTGGTAATAAAAAAAAGTAGTTATTATTTAAGTATCTTTTTTAGGTATGGCATCATTGACAAAATAAAACTTATAAATAATAATTAAACAGCCGACCAGGGTCGTTTAGGACGCAAGCTCAAGGGGATCAGAAATGATCAGCACGAGGCACCTGGTACGCGCATTTTCCAAAAAGTCCTAATACCTAATTTATTTTCTCCTCTTTCGACTGTTGCAATGTAGATTGTTTCATTACATTTACTTAGAGCCTACCCTGCAAAAGCAGCAGCTTCAGGATAATTCTTATTAACATCTTTTTTATAATCTGTCATTTTACGCCTCGCAATAAATAAGATTTCACTTCCAAAAAAGAAAGTTCATATATATGGCGCAAGAGTACCGTTTTGCTTGATCGAGATTCGAGAAAAATTAAAGATTTTTGAAAGTTTTTTGATTTTTTACTTAACAAGAGTGAGGATACGCTAGATGTAGCGTATCCTCAGGTTCAGCGACACTAGGAAATAGTAGTACTGGAAACTCACCCTTCAGGTTCGTTGCAAGGAACAGGTACTGGTGCGTCACCAGTTACTGCGCATGAATGTTTACTCCACTTTTGTCCAGGTTGGATACGCTCCGGGATTTGTCATGGTATATGTTCCAGCGCCACCGCCCGAGGCGAAGTATACTGAACGCAAATTTCCGCGGAATGGATTATATGTACTAAAATTTTCTTCTGTAATAATTCCTATTGTTATGCTCATTAAACTAGTACAACTGGAGAATGCATAATCTCCAATACTTGTTACACTGTCAGGTATTGTGATACTAGTTAATCCTGTACAACCAAAAAATGCACTTTCGCCAATAGTTGTTACGCTGTTGCCAATTGTTATACTTGTTAATCCTGTACAGCCGCTAAATGTACTTTCGCCAATACTTGTTACGCTGTCAGGTATAGTGATACTTGTTAAACTGGTGCAATTTTGGAATGTTCTATCGCCTATACTTGTTACACTGTCAGGTATTGTGATACTTGTTAATCCTGTACAGCCCCTGAATGCGCTATTGCCTATACTTGTTACGCTGTCAGGTATAGTGATACTCGTTAATCCTGTACAGCCAAAAAATGCACTTTCGCCAATAGTTGTTACACTGTCAGGTATAGTGATACTTGTTAATCCTGTACAGCCAAAAAATGCACCTTCGCGAATAGTTGTTACACTGTCAGGTATTGTGATACTTGTCAAACCTGTACAGTAATAAAATGCACCTTCGCCAATAGTTGTTACGCTGTCAGGTATAGTGATACTTGTTAAACCGCTGCAATTCATAAATGAAAAATCAGGGATACTTTCACCGCTAGTAATAATGACCGTTTTCAATGATGCAGGAACACTATAACTATTTCCGAAAAAACTGTAAAAGGTTTGACTTACTGCTGGTATTGTGATACTTGTTAATCCTGTACAACCGCTGAATGCGTTATTGCCTATACTTGTTACGCTGTCAGGTATAGTGATACTCGTTAAACTGGTGCAATTTTGGAATGTTCTATCGCCTATACTTGTTACACTGTCAGGTATTGTGATACTTGTTAATCCTGTACAACCGCTAAATGCACCTGAGCCAATACTTGTTACGCTGTCAGGTATAGTGATACTTGTTAATCCTGTACAACCGCTAAATGCACCTGAGCCAATACTTGTTACGCTGTCAGGTATTGTGATACTTGTTAAACCGCTGCAATTAGAAAATGAACTATTAGGGATACTTTCACCACTAGTAATAATGACTGTTTTCAATGATGCAGGAACATTTGCTGCATTCCCGAACATAGAAGAAAATTGAATGCTTACTACTGGCAATGTGATGCTTGTTAATCCTGTACAGCCGCTGAATGCAAATGAGCCGATACTTGTTACGCTGTCAGGTATTGTGATACTTGTTAAACCTGTACATCCGCTGAATGCATTATTGCCAATGCTTGTTACGCTGTCAGGTATTGTGATACTTGTTAATCCTGTACAGCCGCTAAATGCACTTGAGCCGATACTTGTTACGCTGTTGGGAATATTTATATTTCCGCTTTTAATATCAAATATTAATACAATTTCAGTTTTTTCTTTATTATATAAAATACCATCTTGAATAGTAAAATTCGGATGATTATTACTA
>WQXC01000069.1 GCA_009785045.1 Treponema sp.
ATGATGTGATACAGCAAAAATAATCTGCGAAACCTTAAGACAGGATTTTGCGACTATTGCGGCTCCCTCAATGACTGCGTTTAATCTGTCACGGCACAGAGCATAATCTGCAACAAGCCAAGGGTCGTCAAAAACACATCTTACAATCAAGGTTAATTTTTCTTCTTTTCTTGCTTCGGATATCATATCAGAAAGAGGTCTTCCTTTATTTTCCATTTCTACTATACCAAAGTCAGAAATAATTCTTTGCAGGTCATAGCTGTTTAAACTGTTCCAGATAAATATTTCATCTTTCCTTCCCAGTCTTTCAAACGAACCTTCCATTTTTATAACGAGAGCTTCATAACTTATATCGTCTCTGTCTTTCCAGGAAACTTTTTTAAAAATCCTTCCGGGAACAGTTGCATGAACATTGGCTGCGCCTGATCCGGAGGCTCTGCCGATTAGCATGCCTTCGCGGACAGTCTCTCCGATGTTAACGATCGGATAAACCTGTTTTGCCCTGTTTCCAAGCGGGATTACAGAAATTGCCGGAAGAAAAGCGTTTACAGCCTGTGATTTTACCGGCGCAGTATAATCATCATAGGGAAGCCCTCCCCTTGGAAATGAATATGTCTTTATCATTTAGGCATCCTTTTGGGAGCGTAATAGTTTTTTTTATTATACAACAATGCTTTATTCCAGTTAAGACCTATCAACCTTAATTTTCCTGTGAATCTTTTGATACCGTCAAAATTGATTTTTGGCGCTTTTTCATTCAATTTATTGGCAATAAATCCGGGAAAAAGAAACAATAAAAGAACAAGAAGCGATAATTTGCCCGATAAACCGGTAGATCCTGTGCCAGTATCGGTTTTAACGCCATTATTTACATTATTGAAAAATTCCATTAAATGCCTAAGGGGAAAAGCAGGAAAATCACTCATTCTTACAGATTGACCCAATCTCATTCTGTCCATTGACGGAAGTCCGTCTGTATCAAAGTAAAAATCAGGAAAAGCCGCAGACGATGTACCCATTTGCCGGGTAGAAAAAGATGCCTGGTATGTTAAATGTTCGTAATAACTTTGTTCACTTATAATAGTATCAAATTTTTTATTATAATCGAAACTTCCGGACATATACGGCGTAAAAAACATTGTAAAAAAAGCGCCGGCAACAAACGGAAGAATATACATGGGAAAAACAAATTCAGGAAACTTTCGTCTCATAATCATTAACGGATTAAATCTTCTGTGATCAATTCCGGAAGTTGACACAATTTTTAAGGAAAAGAAAAATACTGCAAAGGATGCTCCCGATACAGCGAGTAAAAATAAAAGTTTTAATTGAGAAAATACAACTAGGATCGCCAAAGCAGCCGCAAAGATGGGAAGGAAGAACCAGTAAAACCTGAACGGCAGAATTATTTCTTTATATATTACCTTAAAGTTAAGTTTTTTTTCTCTTAACGGCGGCGGGTTAACCAATTCGTTAAGAGGTTCCTTTAGCATAATAAAAAGCGCAAACAGAACAGCGGCGCTTCCAATCCCGGCAGCGCCGAAAAAACCAAGCGAAGAAAGCACGGGTATCATTGGAATAATATTTACTATACTGCGATGAACTTTCCTGTTTAAATAACATAAAATTAAAAGGCAAACCGAAGCTGCGGCATAAACAATAAAAAAGAGCGCTAAAGGACGGCCAATGCCGTAATAATCTACAGTATAGGGAATGTCACCTAACAGTTCATTAAATTTTTTATCCAGCAGTTTTGAATTCCAGTTGCCCGGCATAAGCGGAATATAGATAAAGCGATCATTATCATTTACAAATACTTCCCTGACTTTATCTGCATATCCGTCATTACGCGGATCAAACGGAAAAATCCTTGATGAATATTGATCCAAAGGTATCCTTCTTAATGAATCAAATTCATCAAGCATAACCCATTGCGAAGACTCTGAAACTGGCGTACCGCCAAAATAATATTCGCCGGGCTCCAGAAGAGAACGAAGATCCCTGTCGTTAATTGACGCATCAATCGTTAATACTGCATACCCCCCGCGAAACTCTTCGTACCCCATTGCTGAACCAAGAAAAAGAAGAGCTAATGCCGCCAAAAGAGAGATAAAACTTGCAAGTAAAACAGAGCGAAAAAAAGACATATTGAATGCCTATAACAGGTAGAAGCAAAATGCAATTATAATGCCAAGTAACGCCCCTACAATAACTTCCAATGGAGTATGACCCTGGATTTCCTTTACGGAACGAAATTCCAGACCGGTTAATTTTGCACATTGTTTTCCAAGGTTATTCAACGCTTTAGCCTGTAAACCGGCAGCTCTCCTGACTCCTACAGAATCACGAAGAACTACCATTGCAAAAACTATACAAAAAATAAAAAAGTTAGAATCTACACCTTCATATATTCCGGCAGATGTCGCTAAAGAGCATACAACTGCCGAATGGCTGGACGGCATTCCGCCGGTTCGCCAGATCATGGTTTCCACTGCTTCCCATTTTTTCCTGTTTTTACTTGTTATTAAGTAAAAAACCATTTTTAACACTTGCGCAATGACCATACTGGAAATCGTGGAAAGGAATATTTTATTCTCAAATAAGGATGTAATTGCAGCTGCGGCTGTCATTTTATCATCTTCTGCGAATTCTTGGGTTTTGTCAAGATAAGTATATATGATATAATGACTTATGGAACTTATTACGGGTGAAAATGATAAAGGTCGCAGGCTGGACAGGATACTCCGCAAAGCGCTGCCAAAACACCCGCTGCCTTTTATACATCGTCTTTTACGTCAAAAAAAGGTGCTTATAAACGGAAAACCCGGCAAAGCGCAGGATCGTATTGATAGCGGAGTTAAAATTCTAATTCCTTCTTTAAATGAAATCTCTAACTCTTCTTCTTTAAAGACCTGTCAGAAAAAACCTGAAATTTTGTGGGAAGGCGATGGCCTTATAGCCGTAAATAAACCTGTGGGGCTTGCGGTTCATGGTCCGGATAGTCTTGATACAATGGTTGGCTCTTTTCTCGCAGGCAAACTGCCTCCCTCGCTGTCGTTTAAACCCGGTCCCCTGCACAGGCTGGATAAACCATCAAGCGGCATTGTTGTTTTTTCTGCAAGTATTTCCGGCGCGCATCTTTTTACGTCGCTTATGCGTGAACATAAAATAATAAAAACTTATCTTGCTATTGTGGAAGGTAATTTAGAAAAAGAAGAAATCTGGCAGGATGAACTTATTCGCGACAAAGATATAAAAAAAACTTTTATATCAAAATCAAAAACCAGTTTTAGTAAAACTGCCATTACAAAAGTTAGTCCTCTTGTTTCACAAGGCGGCTGTACATTGATAAAAGCCGTGATTACCACCGGCAGGACTCATCAGATACGAGCCCAGGCTGCTTCTCACGGATATCCGCTTGCTGGAGATGTGAAGTATGGCGGTACGCGAAAAGAGGTTTCTGGCTTTTTTTTACATGCGTGGAAATTGGAGTTTTTGGACTACTCTATTGAAGCGCCTTTAAACATGGATTCCAATCGCTTCCCTGATTGCTTCCACAAGTGTTTTTCTGTCTGGAAGTCTTCCTGAGATACCGGGAATTTCAACTAGTAACGGATACTGTCCTGATAACTGCCAGTTTATCATCAATTCGCCAAGCCAAGCGGCAGTTTCTTCTGTTAGAATTAATACCTGGCAATTGTTTCCTTCTTTAATTTCATTAAATGCGGCAACAGCATCCGGCGCATCTTTTACTGCCATTCCGTCTATGCCAATAAAACGAAAAGCTGTTACAAGCTCTTCGTCACCAAGAAAATAATATTGCATTATAAAAACAGGATTAAAAGCGCGACAAGAAATCCCCAAAGACAGATACCTTCTGCAAGACCTGCAAACGGCAGAGCTTTTCCGAAGATATCCGGATTTTCGCTCATGGCGCCCATCGCTGCCGAACCAATCCTTCCAACCGCTATTCCGCCTGCAATGCAGGAAATGCCTACAGCAAAAGCCGCGGCTATGTATTTAATTGATCCTGCAATTGAAGATGCAGTACCTTCTTCTACTGCATGATCCTGGGCAAAAACCGCTGAACCTGCAGCGCCGCTAATCATCATGATGAATAATAAAACAATAATCTTTTTCATAGTTACTCCTTATGTTTAAAACGAAACGGCGCAAACTCGACGCCGGTTTCTATAAAAAATTTATTAAAGAATTCATAGTATTGCAGGCGTATCACCTGTATGGCTACTATTAAACCTTCAAGCACAATAATTATAGCATTTCCGGCTATCATTATTAAAGCGGCTGAAAGCACTCCTGTAATGCCTGACTTAGCAACTTCATCTGTAAAATAAAAAATAATGAACGAAAATACCGCATGCGCCAGGGCAAAAGCGCCGACCCGCAGGAAACTTATGGTATTGGAAAGATAGGTAGAGATAGTATCCAGAACTTCTACGAATCCTTCCATCATAAAAGTAAAAATACTTTTATCCAGTACAGGTTTTGTTCCTGTTATTATATTCCAGATTAAAGGACCAAAAAATATGCAAAAAAGCGGTATTAAAAAGCCTAAATAATCAAACCATATTAAATGAGATCCCAAAATTAACCTAACAGCAAAAAATATCGCATACCAAAATAACAAAAGCCCTGCCAATCCTGTCTTGCATAAAAAAGCATGTCTGTATTTTTTAAGAATAATACGGTTAAAAATATTTATGATTAAACCCAGTGAATTAATAATAACGCCAATGGCAATTGTAAAACCAAAGAAATAAAGCAATTTAGTAATGCTTCCGCCTGTACCGGCTAACGGCAGAATATGCAGAATCCTGTCCATTGGCTGCCCGGTAATGGCTGCAGTTACCGCTCTTGTTGGAGCTATAAGCAGTTCTTCGTTTGTAAAAACAGAACCTGCAAGCAAACCCATAATCATGGATGATATTCCTACTGCAACAAGAGGTGTAGAATATTTTATAAATTTTCCTGCAGGTTTTGAAAATCTTTTTATAAGGAGTCCTGATAGAAGCAGCACAAATCCCTGCCCTACATCTCCGAACATAATTCCAAACATAAGCGTAAAAAAGAACGCTACAACAGGCGTCGGATCAATTGTTCCGTACAACGGCGCACCGTAGGAAAAAACCATTCCTTCAAACCCTTTAACAAATGTATTATGCTTCATTGCAACCGGTACTTTTTCTTTTCCGCTTTTAATCGAAAGAACTTCATCCGGCGAATATGAATGTATCGCTATTCTTCCTGCTGTTAATCCGGACAGATCTTTAGAAGTTTTTTCGGAAACATCTGAAGGAATCCATCCTGAAAAATGATAAAGGTTATCTGTTGCTGTAAATCTTGCCTTAATTTCTTCTATTATTAATAAAACATTAAATGATGAAATAAGACGTATTAAATCTTTTGCATGTTTTTTGGTTAATAATTCTTTTTCATTTTTAATTAAATCCAGTTCTTTATCCAGGTTAAAAAATTGTTCATTCAGGCTTTTTGTCATTTCAACAGGGATACCCCGGTAATTTTCAGGCACATTAACAGGTTCAAATGAAAGTTTCTTTAATTGTGAATCCAGTGCAAACCGGCCTTTTTTTGAACATGCAGCAAGAATACGATTATCGGAATCAAGAGGAATTATAACCGCTCTATCTCCAATATTTTCCTGCAATTCAATTAATCCCTTGGGTTCCAGTCGTCCTATACGAAGCGTCAGGTAAGACAGATGTTCAAAATCCGAAAACGGAACATTCATTTTGGAAAATGCTTTTGTTTCGTTAATTGCCTCGCGAAGGCGCTGCTTTTCCTGATTTGTTTTATATTCACGGTTTTTTAAGTCTTCTACGAGCAGACACAAGCTTTCTGCTTCTGATTGTTTATTCTTGCCGGAAGAATCTATATTTTCATTGTCCAGAGCATTAAAAATATCTTTTGTATATTTCTCGCCCAAATATTCTGCTGCAAAAACAATTCTGTCTATTAAACACCTAATGGCAGAAGTTTCAGTATTAACAATAATATTTTCTGTTTCCGGAAATTGTATTTCTGCTTTTTTTCCAAGGTATTCAATGACTGCATCCATATCATTTTTAAATACCGTAAGCTCAATATACTTCATTTTGCGCGGACGCAGCATCAGGCTACCTCCAGCATTTTAAATACACCAGAACTGTCCATGCCAAGCGCAAGTCCTTCTGCAATACTGGTTAACATATCTTCTTCAAACTGTTTTAACTTTATAAAACAATAAATAGCGCTAACAGATACAGGAGAGCTGTGAAAATTATGATAAACATGATGATACAAATATTGTGAAGCTGCATTCTGAAAATGCCTTGGGTCAACTTTCCAATCCAGGGTCCCTTCTGACGGATTAAGAAATTTTTCCCATCTCCATCCTGCCCAATTCTTTCTTAAATCAAGATGAAAATCCAAAGATGTCTTTGCTTCGGCTGAAAGAGACTCGCTTCTTTGGTATATATTTCTGTTAAGTTTAAAATCCAACAGATATTTTTTAATTTCCGATTCACTTTTATTGTAGTAAGTGCGCAGTCTTAAAGCCCAAAGGCAGTTGCGCAGTCGAATCTCATCTGTAATAAGCCGCGCTGCAGCATGGCGATCTTCTTCGATAAAAAGCTGCGATAAACCTTCAATTAACCCCTGGTAATAATAGAAATCAAGTTTTGTTTCGATTGCTGTTAAATCCATTCCTTGTTTGATATGTTTTATATCTTCGCCAAGCAGATTTTCATATTCAGTTTTTTTAAGCATTGCGGGAAAATCAGGGTACAAGTCAAAACGGATATTTCTAAACCTGCCAATATCGCTTAATGCGGGAACATCATATTTACCGCAGGAAATATGTGTAAAACATTTTTTTAAATCGCTGTGTTCGTAACCTTTTATCATACGGACCAAAAGCTTATGAGGATGAGTATACGATTTAACAATTGACAAAATTTGGCGGATAGCGCGCTGTTCTATCCGTCTCTCTAGATCAACCAGGAGTTCCCTGCCTGGAAGTTCCCGGTAAGAATCCGGAAAAACAAGCCTGTCAAGTTCGCTTAAGGTATGAAGCCCAGAAAGCTGATTAAATCTTTTTCCCAAAAAAGATTTGCCAATTATCCAGCTTGCTTTGGCATATGCATATCCGTCATCATTTAACATTACCCTTCTTCATCCTTTTTTAAGATATTCATTTAAAAGGGCAGAAAATCCCTGCTCGTCAGGTTTAATGCCGAAAATTTCCCGGCGGTATTCATCAAGCGTTTTTTGATATAACTCTTTAATTTTTTCTTTTTCTTCTTTAAGCGTAAGTTCGCATTTTTGCAGTTCAATTTTTAATCGATCTTCGTAAGCTTTGCGGTTTTTTTCTTCGTTTTCACGAATACGCTTATCTGCTTCTTTCTGCGCATTTTCTACCATCGCAGAAGCTTCCGCTTCAACTTCCAGTAAATGTTCAAGCGTGGTATTACCCATAATTTATTCCATGACTCAAACAGGAGTGGACGAAAGCATTTCTTCGAATTTACGAATTATCTTAAAGGCATTTTGCGGATCTTTTTGCGCCTGGAGTTCAATCTGAAACTGCGGAATTTCCATGAGTTCTGCAAGATGTTTTAAAAGCCGCAGATGTTTTTCCGAATCTTCCATGGGAGAAATAATCATAAAAAGAAGGTAAACAGGTTCCCCATCCAGGGAATCGTACTGTACGCCTTTCTGCGAAATGCCAAGCACTCCATGCAGCGTATTTACAGCGCTGGTTTTACCGTGCGGGACGGCAATACCTTTATGAATTCCGGTTGACATTTTTGCTTCGCGTTTTACAATTGCGTCCAAGATTTGATCATGACAGGATGAATTATCAGCCTGACAATAATGAGCTACCAGTTCTTCGAATGCTTCATCTTTGTCTTCTGCTTCCATATTGACTTTGATGAATTCCGGTATCAATACATCCTGCAGAATCATTTAACTACCTCTGGTAAAAACCTCAGTGATTATGCCCATCGTGCTCGTCATGATCATCTGATGAAGAATTTAACTCTTCTTCTACCCAGTTACTTGATGTTTCTCCGATAGTTTCCCTTATGATTTCCCTGTCGAGATCTCCGCCGGGAGTACGGCTGAGCAGAGCCAGTCCAAGGCTGATAATAAGAAATAAAGCGCCAAGAACAGTAGTCGCGCGGGTAAGAATATTACCTGAACGGGAGCCAAAAGCTGTGTTTGCTCCTCCGGCAAAGATACCGCCAAGACCGCCCCCTTCGTCGTTTTGAATCAAAACCAATAAAACAAGCAACACTGCGTTAATTACGAAGAAAACCAATAAAACTATACTTAAAATTCCCATGTTTTTAGCTCCAAATTAGGATTTATTCCAGTCTATATAAAACAAACTATTTGTGCAAGCCGTTCGAGTAGATTTTGCTTCCTGCTGGCACAGACTGAGTGAGCCACACGCTGCCCCCAATAATACTACCCTTTCCAATGACGGTTTCGCCGCCTAAAATAGTCGCATTTGCGTAGATTGTTACGTCATCTTCGATGGTTGGGTGTCGTTTATGCCCGCTTTCCTCTTTTTTAACAGAAAGCGCTCCAAGAGTAACACCCTGGTAAATCTTTACATTTTTGCCAATTATCGTAGTTTCTCCGAAAACAACGCCGGTACCGTGGTCGATAAAAAATGATTCGCCTATCTGTGCACCCGGATGTATATCGATGCCTGTACGCTTGTGAATAACTTCTGTCATCATTCTTGGGATTAAAGGCACCTGGCGTGTGTAGAAAAAATGCGCTATCCGCTGAACTGTAATTGCCTGGAATCCCGGGTAAGAAAGAATGACTTCATCTGCGCTCATGGCTGCCGGGTCTCCGCGGACGGCAGCTTCCAAATCTTTGCCTAAAATTGTCCTTATTTTTGGCAGTTCTTCGAAAAACTCTTCTACTACAAGAGACGCCGCTGCGTGACAGCCTTTACTTCCGCTGTTTATTCCGCCTATTCGCGCAGAAAAAGCGAGGCTCTTTTCTACTTCTGTAATTAAGGCATTGTAAATATTTACAACTTTTTCTGCTGTGATATT
Organism: Treponema sp.; assembly: GCA_009785045.1. GTDB lineage: Bacteria > Spirochaetota > Spirochaetia > Treponematales > Breznakiellaceae > WQXQ01. The sequence goes on from WQXC01000069.1 coordinate 9,096, forward strand.
TTTAAGTGATTCTGCTTTTGTGCAAATATTTTCCAGGTAACCGGGGAAAATAAGCGCCTCTAATTCCCTGACAATATTTTCGATACTTTCCCTGCCGGGGAGGTTCGCGGCTCCCGAGGGGTTTACCAT
>WQXC01000070.1 GCA_009785045.1 Treponema sp.
GAAAAACAGGATTCAGGAGAAATAAATAAAAATAATTTACAGATAGGCATGGTTCATCAGCATTTTATGCTTTTTCCTGAATATACAGTTGCAGAAAATATTGTAATGGGGACAGAGCCGTTAAAATGGGGTATTTTTCTTGATAATAAAAAAGCAAATGAGATTTCTGATAAAATAATCTTTAAGAATAATTTTTCTGTCAAAAGCACAGACAGAGTAAAAGATCTAACTCTTGGAGAAATGCAGCAGGTAGAAATTTGCCGTATTCTGCATTTAAATTCGCAGGTTATTGTTCTTGACGAGCCGACATCGATACTAACAGAAGCAGAAAGTATGTCGCTTTTTAAAACGCTGAAATTGCTTGTTAAAAACGGAAAATCAATTATTTTAATAACACACAAACTTGATGAGATTAAAAAAATTGCAGATCGTGTTGCAGTGATTCGCAAAGGAGAACTTGTTAGCATTAAGGATATTAATATAGATATAAATGAAATTGCCTGTATGATGATTGGAAATGATAAACCGCTGACAGGCGATTATAAACCTGAAGTAGAGTTTAACTTTAACAATAAAAAAAATGCATCAGAATCGGAACCTGTTATTACTTTTGATAATGTTACTGTCACCCGCAGTGGACAAAAACATCCATTATTGGATAGTGTTTCGTTTTCTGTGCATTCAGGAGAGATTCTGGGATTTACAGGAGTAGGCGGGAATGGACTTGGGGTAATCGAAGCAGTTCTTGGAGGTTTTCTTCATCCGCATTTGGGTTCTATTCTGCACAGGAAAAAAGATATTTCCATGTTAAGTCCGCGTTCTCTTCGTAAACAGGGGCTTGCTTATGTTCCTGCAGACCGTGTAAACGTTGGGAGCGCTCAAAATGCAACGATTAGCGAAAATATAATTGTTAACAGACGGCATGAATTATATGATAAATTTATTTTTAACAAAAAAAGCGCAGATGAGTTTAATAAAAAACTTAAAGAAAGTTATAACATAGAGGTTTCAGATTTTAATAAAAATGCATCAACCCTTTCTGGTGGAAATTTACAAAAATTAATACTTGCAAGAGAAATAAACTGGTTTAAGGATTATTTTGTTTTTTCACAACCTACATGGGGTTTAGATATTGCGGCAAGCAAATACGTAATGGAAGAAATAGATACTCTGCGAAAAAAAGGCGCTGCAATTATATTAATTTCTACAAATCTGGAAGAAGTACTTACACTGGCAGACAGAGTTATTGTAATGTACAAAGGAGCAATAATAGGGAAATATGTTAACAATGAGAAGCCGGATATTAAAGAAAAAATAGGCAGAAATATGCAGGGGCTTGTAATATGAAAAAAGGTGTATTATTAATTATTGCTATTTCTATATTGGTGCTTATTTTACTTATATTTATACTCAGCGATTCTCCTTTTAAAGCAATGTATTTTTTCTTTATTGGACCTTTTAGTAATATTTTCTTTATAGGAAACATGCTGAATGCTGCAGTTCCATTTATTTTTGGAGGACTTGCCGTAACAATTGCAATGAAGACCGGAAATTTAAACCTGGGCGGAGAAGGGCAGATTTATCTTGGCGGTTTTGTTACAGCAATTACAGCGCTGGCTCTTTCACAGCTTGGCATCCTGGGTATTATAATCGCAGTTTTAACCGGAGCGCTGGCAGCAGGTTCAATTTCTGCAGTAAGCGGAATATGCAAGGCAAAATGGAATACAAATGAGCTAATTACTACTTTTCTTCTTTCGTGCGCTGTTATTCCAATTGTAAATTATCTGGTTACAGGTCCGTTTTTAGATCCGGAAACATCATTAATATCTACCAGAAAAATTGCAGAAAACATGCGCTTTAATTTTATTTTAAGACCATCAAGTTTAAACACAGGAATATTTATCGCGCTTATTTTTGTTTTTATTATTTATTATTTTATAAACAAAACAAAAATGGGTTACGAGTTCAGAATGTCCGGGTTTAATGAAATGTTCGCGCGATACGGCGGCATAAATACAAAAATAAATACAATAATTTCACTTGCCTTAAGCGGTGCGCTGTACGGAATGGCTGGAAGTATTATGATTTTAGGAACTCATCATGCTGTAATTAAAGAATTTTCCGCAGGTCTTGGATGGAGCGGTATTACTGTTGCGCTTATCGCCGGTCTTTCTCCAGGCGCTGTAATACCGTGCGCTATTTTTCTGGCATGGATAAATACAGGTGCAAGAATTGCAATGTAAAACACAGGGTTAACCTATGAAATTGCGTTTTTAGTACAGGCAGTTATTTTCTTTTTATCTACAAGTTTGGTAATAAAAGAAATATATACGCGAAAAAGGAAAGGTTGATTATGGAAAATATCATACCTGTCTTAAAAAGCGCTGTAACAATAATAATACCAATCTTTTTTGCGGCTCTGGGAGGATTATTCCCTGCGCTTGCAGGATGCCTAAACATCGCGCTGGAAGGACTGCTTTTAATAGGTGCATTTTCTTCTCTGGCAGTGTTTTATTTTTCCGGCAGTATAACAGCCGCAATAGTATCGGCTATTATTACTGCAACCGTTTTATCTGCATTGCATGTATTTCTAACTTTTAAACTCCGCGCCAATTTATTTATCTGCGGCCTTGCAATTAATCTTTTTTCAAGCGGTTTATGTTTAATACTATCTGATAAACTTTTTAACACAAAAGGAGTAGTCACCGCTAACACAGGAACTGGTTTATTAAAATGGTATATTATTTTTGGATTACTGCTTACAGCGGTTTCGTGGCTTGTAATTTACAAAACACCTTTTGGATACAGACTCAGAGCCTGCGATAAAAATTCAGAAACGCTTGTCTCGCTTGGAATTAAACCTCAATTTTATAAAACAACGGCTATTTTAATTTCCGGTGTTTTTTGCGGAATAGGCGGATCATTTTTAAGCCTGAACCTTGGAGCTTATGTTCCGGGAATGTCAGCAGGAAAAGGATGGATTGCCCTGGCTGTTATATTTCTTGGTTTACGAAAACCAGCGGGGATACTTATTGCAGCATTTGTCTTTGCACTTGCAGAAAGTGTCTCAAACTACGCGCAGGGTTTTTTAAGTATTCCTGCAGACTTTATTCTGGCATTTCCTTACATTTGTACCCTTATTGCAATGATAATTGTCTCTATATTTCCAAAATATCGACATAATTTCAAATAATCCGCCATTGAAATTCTCTATAATCCCTGATACAATACTTTAAGACTCTGAAAGGAAGTCTTTTACTCAAAAAGTGAGGTTTTTAATGTTGAATATCGGTCAACTCCACCGAAAAGAATATGAGTTAGAACAAGACCGATCCCTATTCCCTGTTGTAATTGCAGAAGCTCCGGGCAGAGTTAATTTCCTTGGTGAAATTGCGCCAAGTCTGGATGGTGAACCCGAATCAGGTATATTTTTATCAACAGTTATAGACCGCTTTATTCATGTAGCCGTAAGCGCCAGAAAAGATAATTCATTCCGGTTTTTTGCAGCAGATCTTGGCGAGAGAAAAAGAAGTACGCTTGCAAATTTAAAATACAGGCGCGAAGACAGATGGGCAAACTACATTAAACCTGCAATTTTCCTTTTTAGCGATCTTGGATATTCCATGAAGGGGTTAAATTTTTCATTATGCGGCGATATACCGCAGAGTATCGGGCTTGCTTCCTCTACAGCAATAGAAATCGCAGCGGCAACTGCGTTAAAAAGTCTATTGCGCGTTCAAATTAGTGATATGGATTTTGCGCAGAAGCTAAAAAAAGCGCATGAAGCCATTTTTGGAAATAATGCCGCTCTTGCAGATTATCTGGTTGGTGTTTTCGCGCGAAAAGATCATTTTTTGATTGTTGATTCGCTTGAAAGCGAAGTTAAATTAATAAAATCACCGTTTGCCAGTTTCCGTTTTCTGATTGTCGATTCCCGCGTTCCCAGAATGGGTACAGAAACCGAAATCGCCGCAAGAAAAACCGATATTTTTAAGGGTCTTGAGCTTCTTTCTCAAAAACGTGACGGAGCAGGGTTTAAAGATTTTGCTTCCAATGATCTTTTGGAAGTACTTGGCAGTTTTCCTGAACAGATTAGGCGCCGGAGTATGCATATCGTAGGAGAAATACACAGGGTAAGTGATGCTGCTGATGCGCTGGAGAGAGCGGATCTTGCCTCGCTTGCAAAAATAATTTACCACTCACATGAAAGCCTTAGGGATCTTTACGAAATTAGCTGTCCGGAAATTGACTGGCTTGTAAAACGGGCGCAGGAAATTGAAGGAGCCGCCGGCTCCAGAATGACAGGTGTTGGGTTTGGCGGATGTACTTACACAATTATACGTCGTGAGCTGGTAGAAGAATACAAACGGCGTCTGGAAGACTATGAAAGAATTTTTGGTTTCCGCCCGGCTATTTACGATGTAAAACTGGCAACAAGAGCAAGGGTAATACCAGAAACCGCAGCGCCTCGAAGCGCTAAGGCCGCAGCTTCCAAGCCGGCAAAAAGAAGAGCTTATGCGAATACTGCTAACAAATGATGACGGTATTACATCGCCCGGGATAAGACTGCTTGCAAAGGTCTTACGCTCTGATGGACACCGTGTTTTTACGGTAGCCCCCGATGTTAACCGCTCCGGATGTTCTCATTCCATTCATTTTTTAAACACCCCGCTTAAGCTGTCCGAAATCGAAGAAGATACATGGTCATGTTCAGGAACCCCTGTAGACTGTGTTATAACCGCTCTTTTGGGAGGAATCCCTGAAATCTGCATTTCTACCGAAGGTACTGCCCTAAATATGGAAAGAGCGCCGGATTTAATTCTCTCCGGCATCAATGCTGGGGCTAATCTGGGCACAGATATTATCTATTCAGGGACTGCCGCGGCAGCCCGGCAAGGCAGTTTTTTCGGTATTCCATCGGTTGCCCTGTCCCTGGTCGAAAGCGACCTGCCCTGGCAGTGGGAATCGGTTATTTCGTATATTTCTGAAAAGCTTGTATTGATGATGGGGTACTGGAAGGCATCAACTTTTGTAAATGTCAATTTTCCAAATATCGAAAAAAAACCTTCTGCGCTTGTTCCTTCTTTTCCATCTATACGTTATTATAATGATAGGATAGTTACTTTTACGTCTCCTGAAGGGGGCAGATATTGTTTTGCCAAAACAGGAAAGGTAGAAAACATACCGGAGGAAGGTTCTGACTGGGCTGAGGTCTTAAAAGGCAACGCCGCATTTTGTGTGGTTATGTCCCAGCCGTCAGTCGCAGCGGGATAATTGGGGGGGAATAAACAGGGATGGCTGTTCGCGGCATCGAAGCATCGCCTGAAAACGGCGAAGAAAAAATTGAACTCCGGGTAGACGAAAAAATTCAGGAGGGGGTGCGTCTTTTCAGGCAGAAAGCCTGGGACGAAGCCTTAAAGGAATTTAAATCGACAGATACTTCGGATTTTAATTACGAAGAAAAAATCGAACTTGCTTATTACCTTGGCTTATGTTATACGAAGCTTAAACACTACGAAGAAGCTCTAAGTTTTCTTGAACAGGTTGTTACATCGGGGAATGATATTCTGCGCGTTTTTCAGTGCAGAATGACGCTTGCATATATTTATGTAATAACCAAACGCATTAAAATGGCTGAATACGAACTAAAAAGACTTCAAGCAAGCGGGTTAGAATCGCCGCTTTTGTACAATACGCTTGCATATGCCGCATGGCTGCAAAAGCAGTATAAACACTCGGTTGAACTCTACGAAAAGACTTTGGAAATTGATTCTGATAACGCGACAGCAATGAACAGTATGGGATATATTCTTGCCGATACCGGAATGGATATAATGCGGGCGCTTCGTCTTTGCAGAAGGGCAGTTGATTATAAACCTCAAAGCGCAGCTTATCTTGATTCTCTTGGCTGGGCATATTACAAAAGCGGCGAAGTTTTGGAAGCACGTACATGGCTTCGAAGAGCACTGGAGATTGCTCCCAACGAAGAAGAAATTAAAAGACACTTTAAGATAGTGACAGGAGATACGATGTGAAAAACCTTACGCGCATTTTTATGCTCTTGTGTTTAATTTGTTTTCTTGTGGTAAATATTTTTGCTCAGAATGATCCTATTCGTCCCGGGCCTGTTACCGGCGGAACAGGATCTGCCGCTCTTTCTGCAGCGGAAGAGTTCAGGTTTGGCGTCCATGCCTATAACAGATTTTCATATAACGAAGCAATACTTTCTTTTGAACGCGCGCTTTCTTTCCGTCCGGGCGAGCCGCTCATTCTTGACTGGCTTGGCAGAGCTTACTACCGTTCCGGTTTTGAAGAAACTGCGGTAAGGCAGTGGCGCGCTGCTCTTGATATTTACGGCAGGAACACAGGCGTTGGCATGCTGCTTGGCGCGCGAATCGAAACTGTAACAAACAGACGGTTCCTCTTGCCAATTGCAAATGACGGTGTTCGTTATGTGGGTTCCGGACGTTTCCCCGGAAACCTTGAAGAAATAATTTATTACCGTCAGCCTACATCTGTTCTGCCTAACAATGACGGCTCGGTTTGGGTAGTCGCATACGGCAGCAACGAGATTGTAAGAATCGATGTAAACGGAAGAATCAGGGAGCGCAGACGCGGTCCTCTTAACGGATTTGATCGCCCTTACGATATAGTGCGCGGTCTTGACGGGCGATTATATGTGTCCGAGTACCGCGGCAGCAGAGTAAGTATTTTAAGCAGTAACGGTGAATGGCTTGCATACATCGGTTCAAGAGGTTTGGGGCCTGGGCAGTTTATAGGTCCGCAGCATCTAACAATAGATGAAGACGGTTATCTTTTTGTTGTTGATTACGGCAACAGGCGCATTTCCAAATTTGATCCGGACGGTGCGTTTATACTTTCGTTTGGATTAAGAAGCGCAGTGTTCCCGGGAGTGCTTTCGCCTACAGGAATTACCGCAGGCAACGGACGAATCTTTATCGCCGATAATTCCGCAAAAGCAATTTACATGTTTGATCCAAACGGAAACTATCTTGGTCGTTTGGCAGCCGAAGGATTAATAGGACCTGAAAGCCTTAGGTTCCTTTCTGATGGAACGATTCTTGCTGCAGACGGCAACAGGATTCTCCAGATTGAACCGGATACAGCTATTGTGCGGGAACTTGGCCTTGCAGGCGGACAGCGCGTTCGAATAACTGGCGCAGATATGGATAAAAACGGCAACATAGTGGCAGCAAACTTTAACGAAAGCGAAGTAAATATAATGACCCGTTTTGATGATCTTGCTTCCGGCTTCTTTGTCCAGATTAGAAATGTTGATGCAAGTAAATTCCCGCGGGTTATAGTGGAACTAACAGTAGAAGACAGACTCCGCCGTCCTATAATGGGTCTTGATAATAATAATTTTCTGATTACAGAAGGCGGTATTCCTGTAGCAGATCAGGTATTGTACACACTTGATCCCGGCGCAGATATTTCGCTTCTTGTTGAAAGATCCGAAACTTCAGCAAGGTTCCGCGATGATTTTACCGCAGCAAGCAGAGACATTAACCGGGCGCTGCAGGAAATGGGTAACTCAAAAGTTGTCTCTGTTATTTCTGCAGGGACACAGCCGCGCCGTGAGCGGCACGAAAACTCACTGGAAAATGCAGTGCGCGGATCTGGAGAAATTAACTCTGCGCGCTGGCGTTTTGACCTTGGTCTTCGCCTTGCCGCGACAGACTTGCTTACAGCAGCTCCAAAAAGATCTGTTGTATACATAGGTTCAGGAAGTCTGGGAGATATGGCATTTGAACAGTACAGCCTTTCAGAAATGACAGCTTACCTTGCAAACAACGGTATAGTATTTAATGCGATTATTATCGGCAATGCTCCTGTTTCTGCAGGGATCGAATATTTATGCAGGGAAACAGGCGGAAAAGCAGAACACTTGTACCGTCCCCGCGGCATAGGCGAGTTAATTAAAAGCGTGGCAGAAACGCCTTGCGGTCTTTACAGTTTTACATACAATTCCCGGCTTCCTACAGACTTTGGCCGCGCATGGCTTCCGGTAGAAGCAGAAGTTTACCTGATGGAAAGATCAGGCCGCGACAACACAGGATACTTCGCGCCGTTGGAGTAGTGTAAAAAAATGGACAGTATTTGGCTCCTTAAGCCTGGTGAACTTACACTTAAAGGCGATAACCGCAAACAATTTGAAGGTGTTTTAAGAAGCAATATTCAGCGTCTCTTATCCAGGGTAGATAATAAAATAAAAATTAAATTTACCGCAGGGCGTTACTATATTCAGGCGCCGCAGGATAAATCCGAAGAAGTAGAAGATATACTCTCCCGTATAATTGGAATTTCCGGATGGGCAAAAACAAACACCTGCGAGAAGACACCGGAAGCGGTTCTTGCTGTCTGCGTGGAAGAAGGAAAAAAACTTTACAGCCAGGGAATAAGAACTTTTAAAATTGATGCCAGGAGAACAGATAAAAGTTTTCCGTTAACATCTTATGAACTTTGTTGCAAAGGCGGAGATGTTGTAACAGAGGCTTTTAATGATATAAAAGTTGATATTCATAATCCCCAGGACACAATCAGAATTGAAATCCGGGAAAAAGCGTTTGTTTATTCGGGCGGAAAGAAAGGACTTGGCGGCTTGCCTGTAGGAACTGCCGGAAGAGGAATGCTTTTATTATCCGGTGGAATCGATTCTCCCGTTGCTGGATTTTTAATGGCAGCGCGCGGCATGAATATAGACGCTGTGCATTTTCATGCCTATCCGTATACATCTTTGGAAGCAAAACAAAAAGTAATTGAACTTGCAAAAATCACAGGTTCTTACTGTATGGGAATACGCCTTTACATTTTAAATTTTACAAAGGTGCAGATGTGTATAAAAGAAAAAGCGCCGTTCCCATGGACAACTGTTCTTCTTCGCATGGCAATGATGGAAGCTGCAGAAAAATCTGCCAGAAAAACTAAATGCAAATGCCTTATCACAGGCGAAAGTCTTTCTCAGGTGGCAAGCCAGACAATCGATAACCTATCGTGTACACAAAGCCGGATTACACTCCCTGTTATCCGCCCGCTTATCGGTTACAGCAAGGAAAACATTATCCTGGAAGCAAAACGAATCGGCACTTACGAAACATCAATACAGCCGTTTGTAGATTGCTGCACACTTTTTAGCCCGCCGCACCCTGTCCTGCACGGAAATGTCCAGGAAGCCAACGAA
>WQXC01000071.1 GCA_009785045.1 Treponema sp.
AAGTTCAATACCGCCTGCTTCTTCGCTGCCAGGAGCAGCATCGATAACTTGTCTTTCGCCGATTGCCCAAAGCCGTTCCAGAAAACGTGATACGCCGGTGACACCTGCCATGTTCCACGGCTTACTGACTTCCAGCGGCCCCATGAACATTTCATAAACACGCAGCGAATCAGCCCCGTACTCCTTGATTATATCGTCGGGGTTAATTACATTACCCCGGCTCTTACTCATTTTTTGATTATCTTCTCCCAGAATCATTCCCTGGTTAACAAGCCGCTGAAAGGGTTCTACAGAATTTACAAGTCCCAGATCGTACAACACCTTGTGCCAGAAACGACTGTACAAAAGATGAAGCACTGCATGTTCCACACCGCCGACATACAAATCAACAGGCAGCCAGTAATCAATTTTATCTTTTGCGGCAAATTCTTTGTCATTTTTAGGATCCAGGTAGCGGATGTAGTACCAGCATGAACCTGCCCACTGAGGCATGGTGTTTGTTTCGCGTTTTGCTTTTCCGCCGCACTTAGGACAAGTGGTGTTTACCCAATCTTCGATTGCCGCAAGCGGAGACTCACCGGTGCCGGTCGGCACATAGGACTTTACATTCGGCAGTCTGAGAGGCAGTTCGCTTTCAGGCAGCGGGATTATCGCAGTACCGTGTTTTGCGGCGCAATTTGCACAATGCACAACAGGAATCGGCTCGCCCCAGTACCGCTGACGCGAGAAAATCCAGTCCCTCAATTTATAATTTACTGCCCGGCTGCCAATCCCTTTTTCTTCCAGCCATTCTGATATGCGCTTTTTTGCTTCTGCGGTTGGAAGACCTGTGATAAGACCCGAGTTAACAGAATAGCCGTCTGCAGCGGTGCATTCCGCCGGCTGCTGCGGAGCAGACGATGGCTGCGAAAAGTTTTTTCCCGCTTCCGGCTTTTCATCAGCAACAACCTGAATTATTGGCAGATTAAATGTTTTTGCAAAATCCCAGTCTCTTTCGTCATGAGCGGGAACTGCCATAATTGCGCCAGTGCCGTAGGAAATCAAAACATAGTCGGCTATCCAGATTGGTATCTTTTGATCGTTTACAGGATTAATAGCATAAGAGCCGCAGAAAACTCCGGTCTTTTCTTTTGCAAGATCGGTGCGTTCAAGATCGCTCTTTCTGGCTGCTGCCTCGATATATGCAGTTACAGCTTCTTTTTGTTCCGGCGTAGTAAGTTTTTCGACAAGCGGATGTTCCGGCGAAAGAACCATGTAAGTAGCGCCAAATAAAGTGTCCGGACGGGTTGTGTAAATCTCGATTGCTAAATCGTCCCCTTGCGCTGACTTGTCGACTCTGAACGTAACGTTCGCGCCTTCGCTGCGGCCAATCCAGTTGCGCTGCATTAGTTTTACAGGTTCCGGCCAGTCAAGTCCGTCAAGGTCGGCAAGCAAGCGTTCTGCATAAGCGGTTATTTTTAATATCCACTGGCGGATTCGTTTGCGGGTAGTTTTTTCGCCGCAGCGTTCGCAAGCGCCGTCTTTTACTTCTTCGTTGGCAAGACCGGTTTTGCAGGAGGGGCACCAGTTAATCGGACTTTCTGCCTCGTAAGCAAGTCCTTTTTCAAATAGCTTAAGGAAAATCCACTGTGTCCAGTGATAGTAGTCCTCGGCGGATGTATCAACTTCGCGATCCCAGTCATAGGAAAAACCAAGTGTCTTTATCTGAGCGCGGAACCTGTCGATATTTGCCGCTGTGGTAACAGCAGGATGAGTGCCGGTCTGGATTGCATAGTTTTCGGCAGGAAGACCGTAAGCGTCAAATCCCATGGGGTGCAGCACATTATAACCGTTCATGCGCAGATAGCGGCAGTAAATATCTGTCGCCGTGTAGCCTTCCGGATGACCTACATGAAGACCCTGCCCCGAAGGATAGGGAAACATGTCAAGAACGTAGCGGCGCTTGTCTTTGGGTATCGCAGGGTCTTCCGCTGCTTTAAAAGTTTTGTTTTCAGCCCAGTATTTCTGCCATTTGGGCTCAATTGTTTCAAAAGGGTATTTTGCCATAATTCAGTATTATAAGGAATTTTTAATTTAGTGTCAGTCACTTTCTTAAAATACCACTATTAAAAATAATAAAAAAATGCTATATTATCCCAATGGATTACTTTTTTGCCAAAACAATTACCGAAATCTGCGAGCGTTCACTTTTATCTGTCGATCGTCCCCTTCGCTGCATGATTGTCGTAAATCCGGTTGCCGGTGGTTTTTTTATCAGATCTAAATGGGAATCTCATATCCGGACATTAACAAAATACAGCCAGAAAGCCCAGGCTAACCCAAAAAGAGAAATATACAAAAATGTGATTCTAAACATTACAGAAGGCAAAGGATCTGCCGGAGAGATAACCAAGGCATTTATAGAAAGATCATTAAAAGACCCTATTCCTTTTTACCTGATAATCAGCGCGGGCGGCGATGGAACTCACAGAGAGGTAATGAACGCTCTATTTAATGCGCCTGTCCATGTACGCAGAACTATGGCAGTGCTCAGGCTTCCTTTGGGAACAGGAAATGACAGCGCAGACAGCCCCAGCCTTGCAGGCGCTCTGGATTTACTTTTAAAACCTGTCCATATTCAATTGGCTTCTGCTGTACAACTAATACCAAAAAAAGACGGTCCGACACACTGGAAAGGACCTTTCCTTGCTTTTAATATTTGCTCTGTCGGTCTGGACGCTTATGTTACTCATCAAACAAATATAATGAAAGGAAAAACTCCTGGTGATTCTTACAGGTTCTGGGTCGACATGGCTACCCTGTCGTACCACAAGAAGTACAAAGTAGATTTTTTTAATGTACGCGGGCTGAATAAAGATAACAGTGAGTCAGCGAAATTTAAAGAAAAATTGCTGCTGTTGGCAATGGGCGTGTCGGGTAAACGGACATACGGTTCTCAGCAGCCTATTCTTCCCGATGATCGCAATGTCTGCGCCATTAAAAATACTTCGCTTTTAGGTAAGCTGGCAGTCAAAGGCAAGGTCGCAAAAGGCAAACATGGCAAGAGCCGCCATTCAATTCTCTTTAACGCGCACCGTGTTGATTTTGCGTTTGGTCACCCGATACTTGCGCAGATGGACGGCGAAACAATTCTCCTGCAGCCGGAAGATTTCCCGGCAGCAATGGAACTTACCGCGCCTGTCATTCCCCTGTTAAAGCTGACAAAATAATAATTGACAAATTGGTCAATATACAATATGGTAGACTTTGGTAGCTAAATGTAGGGGGTACAATGGCTGCAACAGGAAAAAAGAAGAAAAAAATCCCGCCGATTGACCAGGAGTTCCTTGATAAGATGGAAGCCGCTCTTTCGGTTCTTAGAAACGAAATTGTTGACAACCTGATATCCAGCAACGAGGACTTCAAGGAAATAATGGAGGGTGAAGAACCCAAGGATCTCGCGGATATCGCTTCAGACGACATGGACCGCAAGATGATCGAAGCCATCGGCTCGCAGGAATTAAAACGGCTTAAATTAATTGAATCCGCATTAACGCGTATTAAACAGGGCAAGTATGGTCACTGCATTAAATGCGGAAAACGTATTCCGCAAGACCGGCTTATTGCCATTCCTTATGCTCTCATGTGCATAGACTGTAAATCCGAAGAAGAGCGGCGGAACCGTTAAATTTCCATGGCAAAAAAAGCAATTGTTCTTTTGGCTGACGGTTTTGAAGATGTCGAAGCGGTAACACCTGTCGATTATCTGCGCCGGGCTGGAATAGAGGTAACAACTGCATCCATTTCGCAGAACCTGACTGTTACAAGCAGATGGGGAGAAATTAAATTAACAGCCGACACCACACTGACGGAAACACTTAATCAGGATATATACGATGCGGTAATTCTTCCCGGCGGAATACCCGGCGCTACAGCTTTGGCGGCATCAAAAGAAACGGGTGAATTTTTATTAAAAATGGCAGCAGCAGGAAAACTTATTTGCGCCATATGCGCTTCTCCTGTGTTGGTTCTGGCTCCGCTGGGACTTCTTACCGGTAAAAATTACACTTGTTATATTGGATTCGAAGAAAAAATAACAGACGGTAAGTGGTCAGATGCCCGCGTAGTTACAGACGGTAATTTAATAACAAGCCGCGCAGCAGGAACAACAGGTGAGTGGGCAATTGCAATTATAGAAAAATTACTTGATAAAGAAACCGCTAAAAAAATAGCCGGCACAGTGCTGCTCTAGCAGCTGCTTTAACGCTGGAAAATTTTCGCAAATGATTTTAACTTTCCGCTTTTAATGTGTGTTCCCGGAACTTCGAGTATCTCGCGCGCAACTTTGTTCCCAAGCGCGGCGCATTCAGAAAGTGATTTTCCCCGTATCCATGCCGCAGTAAAAGCGGCGCAAAAAGCATCCCCTGCGCCAACGGTATTACGCGGAATCACAGTAAAAGTTTCTTCGCGGTACACATTGCCGCCTGCAACAACTATCGCACCGCGCCCCCCAAGTTTAACAACAACAATGGGAAATATCTCTCCGTCTGTAATTATTTTTAACATTGGGCATACATCGCGAAGAATTATCGCTTCTTTTTCCTTCTCTGATAAATTAATTTCTTCGTCACGGCTTTTTCTGATTGTATTATAAAAAGCCAATACTTCGTCTGCATTCATAAAAATAAACAGGGGATAACTGCGGCTGTAAGTTAAAATCTCTTCCGCTTTGGCGCGAACCTGAAAAATGGAAGCCGCGTCCAACGCAACAGGAATTCCGCGGCGGCTTGCCAGCCTTAGAATGTGCTGCACCAAAGGCCGGCGGTCAAGGATATAACCGTCCAGAACAACAACTTCCGCGCTGCCTATCAGTTCTTCGCTGATATGAGTCTCGTTCAGTTCAAGCGCAGCGCCGGGGCTTGCTGCAAACCGGGTTTCACCGCCAATGTTACATGCAAAACATATTCCTGTCTTTTCGTTAGACTTTGCAAGCATGGCATTTACGCCTGCGCCGGTAATTTCTTTTTCGAATATCTCCGCAAGTTCATCGCTGCCAACGCAGCCTGAAAACGAAGCGTTCATTCCCAGCATTGCTGCGATCTTTGCCACGTTTGCAGCGCCGCCGCCTGAACTTTTTACCGCTTTTGAAAAATCAATTAATGGATCGCGCAGCATTACATCCGCTTTTTCACGATCCACATGCTGCGCCGGATTAAGGATACCGTATTTTATTGAGAAACTATAATCAATATCAACAAACACATCGACAAGCGGATTGCCAATACATAACAACTCGTTGTTTTGCAATTCTGTCACAAGTATATTTTACCTTGGTCTTGCAATAATGTCAGCAAGTCCCGGGTTTTTTACAAGATCGCTTTTTAAACCTTCGGCGCGTCCCTTGATTATATAGTCCTTGCTCTGGAAAGAATAAGTAAAATGCGTATGTGTATCGTAAGTTCCTTTCATTAAGGCATAAGCGTCTTCTGTCATTACAAGTTCTTCATCGGTTGGTATTACGAAAATTGGTATTTTTGAATCCGGCTTGCTGATAAGCGTTTCTGTATTTCTGGTACGGGAAACATCATTCTTCTGCGGATCATACGACATACCTATTCCATCAAGACCTTCAAGAATTTTATCGCGCATAAACCACGCAAACTCGCCGACACCGGCGGTAAGAACAAGCGCGTCTACCCTGCCAAGTATAGCCTGATATGCGCCAATATATTTTTTTACGCGAAGAGCTTCTATTTTCTGTGCGCGTAAAGCGTCAATACTGCCGGCTTGTGCGGCAGCCTGAATGTCACGCCTGTCTGTCAGTTTTCCTGTCAGACCCAGAAGCCCGGATTGTTTATTCAAAGCGCTTTCTACTTCGGCGGCGCTCATGCCGGTCTTTCGCATAATATAGAAAGGAAGCGAAGGATCAACATCACCGGAACGTGTTCCCATAACAAGACCTTCCAGCGGAGTAATACCCATTGATGTATCAAACGATAATCCGTCTTTAACAGCGTTAATCGACGCGCCGTTGCCAAGGTGACAAATTATAACATTTGTCTTAAACGGATCTTGCCCCAGAAGCACAGCAGCTCGTTTTGCAGTGTAAAGAAAACTTGTTCCGTGGAAGCCGTAACGGCGCACTCTGTATTTTTTATACCAATCCAGCGGAACTGCATATAAGTAGCTTTTTGGCGGCATAGTCTGATGCCATGCAGTATCCATGATTGCGCAATGAGGAACATCAGGTAACACTTTTTTTGCAGCTTCTATTCCCATAATATTTGCAGGATTATGAAGAGGGCTTAAGTCCTGCATTGCCGTAAATGCTTCCATTGCCGCGCTGTCAACAATGACAGATTTGGTAAATTTATCGCCGCCATGAACAACACGATGACCAACCGTTTTAATTACTGACATATCAGTAATTACACCCATGTCTTTGCTGGTAAGAGTTTTAATAATAAGATCTATAGCGTCTGTGTGGGTGGGGCAATTCTGCTGAAAAACTACCTCTTCCTTCCCCTTGGCTTTATGTGTAATAAACGAACCGCCAATTGTTACCTTTTCTACAATGCCTACAGCTAAAACATCTTTAGTTTCCCAGTCATACACCTGATATTTTGCCGATGATGACCCGCAATTCAAGGTTAAAATAATCATAATTTTCCGCCCTTTTGTATTTTATTCTACGGTATTATACCACATAATCATAAAACTGAAAGGGTATACAATGCATGTTTTACGAAATTATTTAAAAAAACACTACCCATTGATGTATTATAGTATCTATAGTATTATTTTCTTAACGAGAGGAGTCAGTTCATGGAAAATTCAAATCAGAAAAAAAGCAGGACATCAATAAAACACCGGGTTGTGTTATTCTCTGCAATTTTATTTTCGCTTATTGTAGTTGGCGGGAGTGTTGTTTTTATTCTTGCTATGCAGCAAACAGTCAGAGCAAATATCGGCTATGAACTTGAGCAGGAACTGGAAATTGAACGAATTAAGCTGGAAGCGTCGGTAAACGGAGAAATTGCCATTGCGATGAAAATGGCGACATCGCCGGTAATTATTTCGCATTTTGCCAATCCCTCCGAACCCGCATTAAAAAGAATTGCATTTAACGAAATTGAAGGTTACAGGCGGGCTTTTGCAAGCGGTATGGTTTTCTGGGCGAGCGATATTGATAAAGAATTTTACTTTTCCGAGGACAATCATTATACAGTTGATGCGGATGATCCGGATAATTACTGGTATAAGATGACTCTTTTTGAAACAGAGAGATATAATTTTAATATTAACTATAATGCAGAAATTCAAAAGATTATGCTTTGGATTAATGCGCCTGTTTTTAATTCCAGAGGCACTCCAATAGGCCTTGTAGGAACCGGTATCGATCTGACAGAATTTGTTAATACTATTTATAAAGGATATAAAGGCAGCGGAATATTATATTTATTTAACTCCTTTGGGGAAATCACCGGAGCAAAGAACGCATCTCTTGTAACAAATAAAGTAACAATTGGAAGCGAACTTGGCGCTCTTGGCGAAGAAATTTTTTCAAGAGCTTCTGTATTAAAAAATAACGAGTTTGATTTTTTTGAAACAACAGAAGGCGTAGTTGCTGTAGGTGAAGTACCGGCTTTGGACTGGTATATTACTGCAATTCAAAAAATCAGTATTATTTCTATGCTTGGCAGCAGCATGACTTTGTTATTCCTTGCAATGCTGGCTGTAATAGGTCTTATTTTTATTGTTTTCTATTTATATATCAGCCGGCTGTTAATGCCAATGAACTCAATGGTGCAAACGCTGGATCAAATTTCCGTAGATTGGGATCTAACCAAACGGCTTAATTTAAACAGAAAAGACGAAATTGGAACATTAAGTAACTTCTTTGATATAACGTTTGAAAAAATGAGAGAGTTAATTCTGGGCATAAAAGGAAAAACTGTTGCTCTTACCGATACAGGCGATGAATTAAATGAATACATGGGCAGAACCAAAAAAGATATTGATGATATACATTCCAATATTCAAAAGATGAGGAACGAAATCCTTGAGCAATTGGATAAGGTAAACTCCGCCGCAGGTTCAATGGAAAGAATTATTAAGGGAATCGATAAACTTGATGAACATATTATTGTCCAGTCAGAAAGCGTTGCACAATCATCGTCTGCAATCGAAGAAATGCTTGCGAATATTCAGTCGGTTACCCAAACGCTGGTAAAAAATTCTGCCAACATACACTCGCTTGCACAGACATCAGGCGCAGGACGCGAGGATCTTCATAAAGTTTCAAACGATATTCAGGAAATCGCGCAGGAATCCGAAGGACTTTTACAGATTAACTCTGTCATGCAGAACATCGCAAGTCAGACCAACCTTCTTGCCATGAACGCAGCAATAGAAGCTGCTCATGCCGGTGAATCCGGAAAAGGATTTGCGGTTGTCGCAGACGAAATCAGAAAGCTTGCAGAAAACTCAGGCAAACAGTCAAAAACGATCAGCGGAGTACTAAAAAAGATTAAAATGATGATAGACACTATTACCAAGTCTACCAGTGTTGTTTTGGAACGGTTTGATGCCATCGAAAGAGAAGTACAGACTGTTTCGGATCAGGAAACACAAATCCGCAACGCAATGGAAGAACAGGGCGAAGGCAGCCGGCAAATACTGGACGCTGTAACTCAGTTAAATACTGTCACCACCATGGTGCGCAAGTCATCCAGCGACATGACAGCCGAAAGCAAAGAAGTTTTAACACAAAGTACTGCTCTTAAAAAGATAACTGCCGATGTTGCAAGCGACATGGACGACATGACTGCAAACGCAGATGAAATTTCTGTTGCATTCAAGCGGGTAAACGAAATAACCGAGGAAAACAAAGGTAACATTACTGAACTGAGTATAGATATTTCTAAGTTCAAGGTTGAGTAAGGTCCGCTGATTTTTAACTCTGGGTGCGGAAAACGTTCCCCCTGAGCCGAGTATCTGTTCTGGAAACTTCGCACTTTGTGCTCGTTGAAGGTTCCCGAGGCGAAGGGGGCGTGTTTACGCACCCAGACTAATAAAACAAAGATATCTTTATTTTTTACTTATTCCCACAAAGTATGTTTCCACCGATTCGCCGCGGCAGGCTTCCGGTTTGAAACTTTTGGCTGTTGTAAAAAGCGTTTTCATGCGTTTTAAGACAGCGTCTATGCCGCTGCCCTGA